>CACYCN010000348.1 GCA_902772895.1 uncultured Ruminococcus sp. | reverse complement strand
TTGCAATAGACACTCTCTGCTGTTCGCCGCCCGAAAGCTCGGACGGGAAGTTGTGCAGATGATCGGAAAGCCCGACTTCCTCTATCATCTGCTTTGCGTCAAGATGATTTTTGGATATTTCCGACACAAGCTCTACATTTTCATAGACCGTCAGCGTGGGAATAAGATTATAGAACTGAAAGACAAATCCCACCGTTGACACACGGTAATCCGCCAGCTCGTTATCGCTGAGCTTGGATATATCCTTATCGTTTACGGTTATCGTGCCCTCTGTCGGGCTGTCCAGACCGCCAAGCATATTCAGAAGGGTACTTTTTCCGGCACCTGACGGGCCGAGAATAACAATGAATTTTCCTTCGTCAAGAGTGAAGCTGACATGATCCAGCGCTTTCAGTTCATGCTCGCCTGTCTGATATATCCTTGTAACATTATCGAATTTTACGATAGACATTACTGATCTCTCCTTTATTTCTTTTTCTCATACGGCTCTGTTTTTACATCAAGCACTTTATATCCGGTTTTATATATTTCCTCGTAAAACATGCTTTTGTCAAGCCACCCCTCGCTGATGATCTCCGTCTTACCCTTGCTATGCGATGAGCTGACTTTCCTGACCCTGAAATGATTACGGACAGTGTCATTGCATATGGCTTTCGCACATCGGGTCCATCATTCCGTCAATTTGCAGTGTTGTTTTGAACATTTTTCCCATCTCCTTTTCTGATAAGAATGTTCCTGTGCCGGTCTGACACAGGATCACTTCACATTAGTTTTTGTCAGCCGTTATGATCTTTTCCTCGCCCGTATCAGCTAAACAGGGAGGTATCATAGAGTTTTCCTCTTTTAACCGAAATTAGAGACTTCTAATCTTTACCCGTAAAAAAATCCGATCTCAATATCGGAATTGCTGATTAAATACAACGAATCAATTTCGTATATAGTTTAATACATCTAATTTGTTTTGTCAATAGGATAACCAAAAATAAAACAGCTGGGCTATGAACAAAGGCTGCTCTCTATCTCAAAGGAGTACTCCAGATGATATATGGCTATAGACGGCTATCTGGCGGCTGTGATCTGTATTGAAGATCCCTTGCGCGAAGAAGCCTGTGACGTAGTCGAAGAACTGAGAAAAAGCGGTTTCACCAACATTGTCATGATGACAGGCGACAGCAAACACACCGCCGGAGCAATCGCCGAAAAAGTCGGTGTAGATTCTTTCTATGCGGAAACACTGCCGGAGGATAAAGCCGGTTTTATTCTTCGGGAGAAAGCAAAGGGCAATACTGTTGTAATGATCGGAGACGGCATCAACGATTCTCCTGCCCTTTCATCGGCTGATGTAGGTATTGCTATTTCAAGCGGAGCAGCTATTGCAAGAGAAATAGCCGATATTACCATTTCTGCGGACGATCTGCACAGCATCGTTACCATCAGAAAACTCAGCGCAGAGATGATGAAGCGAATACACGCTAATTATCGTACAATTCTTGCTGTCAACGGAGGTCTGATCGCTCTCGGTGTGACAGGTATTGTACCGCCTGCTCTGGCAGCAACCATTCATAATGCATCTACGATCGGAATTGGGCTTATGAGTACAAAGAAACTTCTTGAGGATATACACTAAAATGTAATAATGGCCGATCAGGGCTGAGTATTTCATATCTATATGGATGTTGAAAAAATACTTGACTTTTTTAAAGCAGTATGATATATTGGTTAGCGGTATTTAACCGATAAACCATAATGACTATATCTTGTCGGGGCATTGAACATCCTTTTCCGTTCACGATTGATAAAGCGGCAAGAAAATCAGGCTGTAAGAGCTGTAATTTTTTAGTGTTAGGTTAGACTAATCTAATCGGCGCGGAGGCGCTATCGAACAGACCATCTATACGGTCGTATCTCTTAGCATTACCACGATGTTAGGTTAGACTAATCTAACATAACAAGAACGATATTTTCCTATACTGCTATCATGGAAGGATCAACCGAAAGGACAGTGAACAGCCGAGCATGAACAAACGAAAGGTCGAAGATTATCTTAAGACTATCTATATGCTTCACCAGACAAAGGAAATCGCAAGAGGCGCTGATATTGCGGATAAGCTCGGGGTGAAACGATCTACTGTATCAGTAGGGCTGGACGAGCTTTGCAGAGAGGGATTTATTGAAAAACTGCCGGATCATTCGGTCATGCTGACGTCAAAAGGACTTGAGATCGCACAGGTCAAGTCAGAGCGGTGCAGGAAACTGTACGAGATGCTCGTTGAGATGAATATTTGTGAAGAAACAGCGGAAAAGGATGCTGATGAGATCGAAAATACTGTCAGTATAGAAAGCTACAGTGCCTTGCTGCGGATGTTTGATGAATGGAAAAAGCATAAAGGCAAGTCTGTT
>CACYCN010000347.1 GCA_902772895.1 uncultured Ruminococcus sp. | reverse complement strand
TCAAGTTTCTGATTATGGTGCTGTTCAATGATCTCCACATCGAACTCTTCCCCCAATACAGCCGCTGCTTTTTTGGCAAGGGCTAACATCAGATTGATGCCCAGAGACATATTTCCCGAACGGAAAACCGGAATGGAAGCGGAAGCCTTCCGGATGGTTTCCAATTGTTCATCACTGTAGCCGGTGGTACACAGGACAACGGGCATCTGATGAGACAGTGCATATTCCAACAGGGAATCGAGTACCGCAGGGTTGGAAAAATCCACAATGACATCTGCCGTAACATCCAGTTCCGCAAAAGTTCTGGCATAAGCGAATCCGGCATTCTGCGGCGGTACCAGATCGACGCCTGCTACGATCCTGCAATCTTCACGAGGGGCTGCGGCATTGATAATACTCATACCCATCTTACCGGAACAGCCTGTCATAATGATATCGGTCAATTGATTCAGTCCTTTCATTTTCACGTTGGCATCCTCGGATGCCGTTTTGTCTGATAGGATAACTCCCCTGCGAAAACCGTCCCGCAGGGGAGAATCATCAGATAATACCGTATTTGGAGAGGCAGGCTTTCAGCGCATTGAAGCCGGCTTCGCTCATCGGCGCAAGCGGCATTCTGCAGGGACCGCAGTTAAAGCCGCAGAGATTCATGGCTGCCTTTACCGGAATCGGGTTGACATCCGAGAAAAGCATATTGATCAGTTCCAGATATTTCTTCTGCATCTCAAAGCTGGCTTTGAAGTCTCCGTTGAGTGCCAGCGCCATCATTTCATGTGTCTCACGGGGGCAGACATTCGCCAGTACGGAGATAACACCCTTACCGCCCATGGCTACAATCGAAAATGCCTGGGCATCTTCACCGCTGTAAATATCCAGCTGATCGCCGCAGAGTGACATCGTCTTGACCAGTGCGGAGATATCGCCGTTAGCTTCCTTTGCCGCACGGATCATCGGATGTTTGCACAGTTCGGCATAGGTTTCCGGCTTGATATTGCAGCCTGTACGGGACGGTACATTATAGACGATCATCGGAATACCGATACGGTCGGCAATGTAGTTATAATGATTGATCAATCCGCTCTGAGAGCTTTTATTATAGTAAGGGGTAACGGAAAGAATCGCATCCGCACCCAGTTTTTCCGCTTCCACAGACAGCTTGGCGGCAAACATGGTATCATTGCTGCCGGTACCGGCGATGACCGGCACTCTTTTATTGACCTTCTGCACTGTGTATTCGATCACCTTACAATGTTCCTCTTCACTGAGCGTTGCCGATTCACCGGTTGTACCACAGGCAACAATGGCATCCGTTCCCTGTTCAATCTGGAAATCGATCAGTCTTCCGTATTCTTCAAAATTCAGACTGCCGTCCTGATTCATCGGCGTCACAATTGCAACCGCCGATCCTGTAAAAATAGGTTCTGCCATAATGATCCTCCTTTTTCAATCAGTATCATTCTTTCGCTATTCTATCATATTCGCTGCATCCGTATTTGCTGACAGTTTCCCGTATCACATCATCACTCTTCCGCTGCAAAAAGCAATAGCGTGTTTCAGCGGACAGCGAGTTCCTGCGCTGCCGGAAAGAATTTCTCATTATACGGAACGGACAGCGCCATCGGATCCCCGTAGGCTGCCTCTCCGGACAGGAATATGCGGATCCTGATCAACGACTCAGCATCGCCGATCAGGAAAACAGATTCTTTTCAGACTCAGATATAGTTTTCGGCACAGAGCAGTTCCGCCAGAAGAACGGCGCCGCCGGCAGCACCTCTGAGGGTATTATGAGACATACAAACGAACTTGATGGTATACTGGGTATCTTCTCTGAGACGACCGATTGAAACCGCCATACCGTTTTCGAGATTACGCTCGGATTTAATCTGCGGTCTGTCAGGCTCGGTGAAATAATGGAGGAACTGTTTCGGAGCGCTGGGCAGATTGAGTTCCTGCGGCTTACCCTTATAGCTCTCCCATACTTTGATAATTTCTTCCATAGAAGGCTTCTGCTCCAGATCAACGAAAACAGCCGCCGTATGACCGTCAGATACCGGAACTCTCAGACACTGTGCCGTGATACTGGGAGAAGTGGCTTTCACGATCTGACCGTTCTCGATCGTACCCCAGATCTTGAGCGGCTCCTGCTCGGACTTTTCTTCCTCACCGCCGATATACGGAATGAGGTTATCTACCATTTCAGGCCATCTTTCAAAAGTCTTACCGGCTCCGGAAATTGCCTGATAAGTACAGGCAAGCACTCTCTTGACACCGAACGGCATCAGGGGATGGATCGCCGGAACATAGCTCTGGAGAGAACAGTTGGACTTAACAGCGACAAATCCTTTTTTGGTACCGAGACGCTTTCTCTGCGCTTCGATGATTGCCAGATGATTATCGTTGATCTCCGGAATCACCATAGGTACATCAGGAGTGAAACGGTGAGCGCTGTTATTGGAAACGACAGGGCATTCTGCTTTTGCATAAGCTTCTTCCAGAGCACGGATATCCTCTTTTTTCATATCCACTGCGCAGAATACGAAATCCACTTTAGAAGTAACCGCCTCAATATCTGCGGCATCCACAATCACCATATCTTCCATTGACTTTGGCATCGGAACGGACATTGCCCAACGATTACCGGCTGCTTCTTTATAGGTCTTGCCGGCAGAACGTGCGCTTGCTGCCAGAACCGTCACATGGAACCAGGGATGATTTTCCAGCAGTGTTGCAAAACGCTGACCTACCATACCGGTTGCTCCGATGATACCTACGTTATACTTTTTTTCCATTGTGTCATTCTCCTTTTATTCTTAATGAGGAAAGTCAATCATTCCCACCTTCAACAAATGCGCGGTATGATAAAAAAAGACCGGCACTTCGTCCGGTCTAAAAAAGCAAGTGTTCAAATCCGAAAATTCAGAATGTAAACGATAGCTCCCCATCATATACTCTATGATGACAGTCAGGCGCTGACTCCAACGCATAACCAGGCAAGTACCTGCCATGTACTTCCTTCGGCGATAAGGCTCTTCACGAAGAATCACCGGCTCTGGCAGCCTCCTCTCCCTTACACGCAATACCGCACCTCTATCCGGAAACGATTTCAACTTTCAACTATATATACTATACCACCCCTTCTCCCTCTTGTCAACCATTTTTTCCTCCTGTGCATGGAAATCAATTTTCTCCGACATTTTCTCGGGGGAAACCCTTTTTTCAAGTGAAAAAAGGGTTATCCCCCGAACCCCCTTCCTAAAAAAGCTGATTTTGCCTTTTGTTTTTTTACAAATCAGTTGTTTCATTTGCGAAAAAATGAAAAGGAAACCGCTTATTTTCTGAAAATTGATTCCCCTGCCTCCTGCGGCACTTCAATCTGATTTTCCAAGTAATCCCGCAAGGTGATTGAAATCGTAAATAATGCGCTTCAAAATACCGCTAATAGCCGAACGAAACGCATAGCCTTCTTGAGAAAGTCTTGTAAGATTTAATGCGACTTTTGTAAAGAGTATCATCTCCATGTGG
>CACYCN010000346.1 GCA_902772895.1 uncultured Ruminococcus sp. | reverse complement strand
GATTGCGACCTGAGGATCGTCAAACGGGGCATAACAGATAAAGTTGGCATGATCGGATCCGCTGTTTTCAGCCGTACCGGTCTTACCTGCCATATCAATGGAAAAGCCCTGTAATGCTTCATAATTCTGCGCCGTCATATGCATTGCTTTCTGGACTTCACGGAGATTTTTCTCACTGACGCCCATTTCTTCGACCGGTTCGCCCTGATTCCGATAGAGAATTTCACTGCCGTAATAAGACTCGACACGATCCACCACATGAGTTCTGAGACGTTTCCCGTCATTGGCGATAGTAGCGGCATAAGTTGCCAGCTGTAAGGGGGTAAACTGGTTATCGGACTGACCGATCGCCGCCTGAGAGACGAAGCTGTCATACCATTCAGAGCCCATGAGTTCACTATATTCCGGACCGGCAAGCGTACCGGCGCTTTCCAGAACTTCGACACCCGTTTTCACACCCAGACCGCAGCGTCTTGCATAGGTATCCATGGATTCGATTCCCAGCAGACGGCCTGTTTCAGCGAAATAGACGTTACAGGAATTCATCATGGCATGATAGAGATCCTGATGACTATGGAAACCCATACACCAGAGTTTCAGACCGCCTTTTGTATAGACACCGTTACATTCGATAGAAGTATGAACGGTAATTTTCTTTTCTTCCAGAGCGGCGGAAGCCACCAATGGTTTAAAGGTAGAACCGGGTGTCAAAGCGCCCATGAAAGCCCTGTCAAACAGCGGCACTTTTTTATCGGTTGCGAGTTTGGTATAATCGTCATAATACTTTGCCAGATCATAGCTGGGATAGTTAGCGGCGCAGATCACGGAAAAGTCCTTGACATTCAGCATCACCACTGCCGCACCGGTACAGTCGGCGCCCATGGTTTTATCATCGACCTGTTTAGCGTAATCATTTGCCTCTTTGACCGCAGCCTTCAGCGCATCCTGTGCGACAACCTGAAGACGGGCATCCAGTGTCAGATAGACGGAATTTCCCGGTTTGGTACTTTCGCTTTCATATTCTCTGACGGAACCGTCCGCCGCCACTTCATACGTTTTTGTACCGGAAGCCCCCCGCAGTTCATTTTCAAAAGCCGCTTCAATTCCGTTTTTTCCGATACGATCGGTATAGGAATAGCCCTTACTTTTCAGTTCACTGTATTCTTCCTGAGAGATCAGACCGGTCACTCCGACAATATGAGGCGCCGTTGTTCCATTGGTATACTGACGCAGGGCAGTAGCTTCTACTGCGACACCCTTGACCTGATTCAATCGTTCGGTAACGATCGCCATGGTATTGGCGCTGATTCCTTCGGCAAACGTATAGGGTTGGGTATAACTGTAAGCCGTCTGTGTCATATGATAGCGCACACTGATGATATCTCTTTGTTGTGCCGGAAGATAGTCCTCACATTCATAGCGTTTTGCCAGCATGACCATACATTCCGAGGCAGTCGAATAGGGATTCATATTCAGATTACGGCGGCTTTTCAGTTCCCTGATTTCATCCTCTTTTTCCTCATCAAAGATATATCTGCCGTTTTCATCGGTCAGGATCGGCAGTTCATCGATCCATTGTTCATGACATTCCTCCATGATCTGAACCAATCTGACGATAATTTCATTCAGTTCCTCATCCTTCAGATATACCTTATTCAATGTAATTTTATATCCCGTCAGATTGACCGCCAGTTCCACACCGTTGACGTCATAGATTTCTCCCCGGAGTGCTTCACTTCTGACGGTATATTTCACCGTTGAATCCGCCAGTGTATCATAATATCCCGACTGCACAACCTGCCACTGGATCAGTCTCACGAGAAACAGCGACAGCACCGCTATCATGATCGTCAGTAATACGCCCGCTCTTACCTTCGAATGTTTTTGTTCATTCACCTGACCTCACCTCCACATTGTACTGTCAGGAAACGTCTGTCCGAGAAAAATGCCCTGTCCTTTCCATCTGTTTATGGATAGAAACGGCAGTCTTTCTCCTCACTCCCTACCGTGTGTAAGCGGTTTATTTTGCTTTCAGCTTACGGTTCAGGAAACGGTTCAGTCCGTAAAAGACCGGCACTACCGCCAGTGTATAGAGAATACGTGACAGATAATGACGGACAAAAAAGCCCCATACATCATCATATCCCGCCAAGATATAATAGAATAGAAACTGCAGGAAGAGAATCACCGGAATTCCGATCACTGCCGCTAACATTGCCGTCAGTAAATTCCGGCGGATATAGTTCCCGTTAAGCATACTGACAATATAGCATAACACGGAAAACGTGATCACATAGAAACCGATCGGACCGCTGAACGAACAATCCGCTAAAAATCCGCACAGTACCGCAAATATCAGACTGGGAATCTCGTCTTCAAAGATCGCAATTGTCATGGCTACAGGCAGCAGCAGAATTGCCTTTCCTCCGAATAGTTCCGGCAAAAGATACGGTGTTCCCTGTATCAGCAATGCCAGAAGAATCTCGATAACATATATGACATATTTGATAATGGTCAGTCTGTTCATTGGTATGTCCTCATTCAGGCAGTATCCTGTAAATCATCATAATCTGTCGATACGATCCGTCATTTCCCAAAAACGTACCTGTCTGGTTTGTGTCATGGGAAGACGGTTCCGGAACAGACACTGATTTTCTGCTCGGGTCAGATCAGGTTTCAGAAAAGCCTGTTCTCTGGAATATCATGAATCATGTTCCGTTCTTTTTCTGAGTGGTTTTCCCGGTTTGGGAATTGTGTTGTTGATTTTGTTGTTGATCCTTTTGTTTTTCCGCTTCGGTAATTTCACCCTTACCGCTGAAATTCACTACAATAGCCGCATTTTTCACGGTTTTGATATCCTCAAAGGGTTCCACCACCACCATCGGCAGTCCGGAATAACTGTCATAACTCATTTCCCTGACCTTGCCGATTTTCAGATTCTTCGGAAAAATACCGCCGTAACCGGATGTGACAATGATATCGTCAATTGCCATGGTATTCTGAGCGGAAACATTGATCATTCTGGTCAGTCCCTCATCCGTCATCGCCGCACTGCCCGACAGAATGCCACTGTCAGTCGTTCGTTTATCAACGACGCCGATAGACGCATCCGGTGACAGAATCGTCTTGACCTGACAGGACTTGGGTGCTACTTCGCAGACCCATCCTACCAGACCGTTTTCCGTCATGACCGGATCGTTCAGTTCCACACCGTTGGCGCTTCCCTGATCGAGGGTGAATCCAAAGAAATTTTCATTGGGGTCACGGCTGATCACCGTTGCCGTCACTACCGAAAAGTCTTCATTTTCTTTTTTGATATCATAGAATTTTTCAAGTTCTTCATTTTCCGCTTTGACGTCATAGTAATCGATCAGCAGATCATTCAGACGACGGTTTTCCTCCGTCAGCCGATCGACTTCTTTCTGCAGTTCTTCGGCAGATCGGGGAGGTGTCAGCGAATCGCCGGCTGAGGTAACGCCTCCGGTAACAAGCTGCCGGATCGGTGTCAATACAAAGCTTGTCACAAAATTATTGACATAGCTGTTGCCGGATGTCACCAGTGCTACGACTAAAAAAAATACGATGATAATCACCAGTACCCGAAATCCGTTACTTGAAAATACGCCCTTCATCGTTCCCCTTCCTT
>CACYCN010000345.1 GCA_902772895.1 uncultured Ruminococcus sp. | reverse complement strand
GAGGAAGCGAACCGCCCCGCTTCGATATCGTTATACGGGAAAAATTGCCCATGTTTCAGCGTTGGCTTGCTCGTGGTGTCGTTAGTGCCCAGCTCCTGATAAACTCTGAAATCGTTGCTGTCCGTCAGGTACGCGAAATTCTGCGCGCTGTTATACTCGTAATAACCGGTGGCGCGATAGGTACTTTCGATAAACAGGTGATTGACCGTACGATAATCATTACTGGAACCGTAAAGCAAACCAAGTGACCCGCCGGAGTTTGCTCTAGTCGTGACAGGATACCCATCGGCGCCAAGATTTGTCGACAGCAATCCCGGCGTATGAACAAAAGTCGCGCCATTGCTGGTTGTGCTTTGAAGAAACTTGTTCATCGAACCAGCAGGCATTTGATTCGTCGAACCGTTGGTAAGATCCGCCATTTTCATCACGATGCCGTAATCGTTGTTGTCTATTGTGGGCACCGTATGAATCACGTCATCGACGGGAAGATCTTCCATGATGGCAAAGTAGAAATCCAGGCCATCTTTCCTGACAACTGGTTCGAGTACAGGATCGGTCTGATTCAGGTCCACTGTCAGTGCGGAATACATGTATTCAGGCGTATCCCATGCCACAATCGGAGAATAGTACTGTTTGTCCGTGCGGCCCTGCAGCAGTACGCCGACAGTACTTGGTGAAAGAATCGTTCCATCGGAATACTTCGGAGCAAGATATGAAGGATCGCCTGTATCCTTCGCATACAAGTTCTGCAGTTCGTAGTATCCGTTTGGTGTGTCGGTTCCTTCATAGACATACTCTGTGAACTGCCACAGCATGTCGTTCACGTTGCCGCCGTACCATTCGATTGTGTCGCCGCTTTCGCTGCAGGGAACGAGCTCGCCCTTGCTGTTTATCGCATAATATTCATAGTGATCGTTTTTCCACTGGCGTGCGTAAATGACGATCTTAGAGCCTGTTTTTACCTTTTCAGTATCGGAAATGCTCACCTTGGTAGCGGTATAGACTTTTTGATAATCTGCCAGCAATTCCTCGGACTTTTCTTCAACAAGATACAGCCACTCGCTGCCAGCCGTACCGCCAACGTTATACCCCTTTGCGTACTCACCGCTGTAGGTCAGCGCTTTGTTACCCACGGATTTCAGACAAACCTGGCCTTCGTTTTTGCCTGTTCCGGGTTTCGCCAGAACCTTGCACGTGTCGTCCGGCGTATCGACCAGACTGAGACCGTTTGCCGTGATCTTAAGGTATTTCCCGTTGTCCCCCTTCAGATAATAATAGCTGTCGAGTCTGTTGTTAGGATTGTTTCCCACCCATTCGAAGGTCCAATTCGTGACGGTATCCTGCGTATTGTTGGGAACGTACAGCTTATTCGCCGCGTTAGACTCCTTCGCCATCACGGTCAGGAATTTGGCTTCAAGACAGCCCTGATAAGGCTGATTATTTTCATCCTTATCCTTGTTTTCGACAGCCATCAGCGCTTTGGCGGTCTTCCCTCCGGTCCAGGTCATGAGACCGTAAGTCTTGCCGTTCAGCCCGTAAGTATCCGTGTTTGGATCAGTCTGCTCCCATAAATACAGATTATTGTTACCGTCGTTGGATTTATTTTTAGAATAAAAGCCATCTGCGTTACTACCGGTCTGCATGTTCCAGTACCAGTCTCCGTTGTGGATCTTGAAAACGCCTTTGGCATTGACTTCGACCGTGAATGCGGTCTTGTCGCTTTCACCCTCTGCGAATGAAAGGCTGGCGTCTTCGTTATTGACAACGTACTTTTTGTTGTCACCGTCCATGCAATAGATGTAATATTTACCATCGGACGCATTCTCGAAATAATAAAGCTCCGCGCCGGTTACTGTCGGCACCGCTTTCTGGCTTGTCCGTTTGATACCGGATAGTGTAGCTTCGTTCACTGTTTTTGACGTCGCAGTTTTCGTCAGGTAGTAACCGCCCGTATGCCCAATGTAATATCCTTTAGAAGTAAGGTTGTCGAGAGAAGTCAGTTTCAACCAACCCGCCTCAGCCCCGGAAGGTCCGGGCACGATGGCATACACGCTGAACCCCGAAGCTTCAAAGCTTACAACCTTCCCGTTGGTTTCCGCAGACACCTCACTGCCGCTGTCGTTCTCATCCGCAAAGTGCACTACGTTCATGTCATCGCCGTTGCTGTCAGCCAGTTCAATGCGCACATCAACAGTAGTACCCTTTTTCGGCTGGTACTTGATCTCAGGATCATTCTTATCTACGATCTTGATATCAAACAGCCGGATATATTCCGCGCTGCCTTCTTCCATACCAAGCGCACGCTCCGCTTTCGACACGAACTCCGCATGCTGTTCGGAT
>CACYCN010000344.1 GCA_902772895.1 uncultured Ruminococcus sp. | reverse complement strand
TCATCTTTGCTTGTGAACCATGCGAATGTTGCGCACACAAAAGAACTGAGAATCCGGAAAGCGGCATGAAAAGCGGGATTCTGGACGTTTTACATCATCAGAAAGCACAAGAAAGCAGGTACTGAAACGAAACCGCATAACAAGACAGACGACGGGTGCAGGGACTGCGTCCCGGCCGAGGGTTCCAAGGGGCGAGAAGCCCCTTGGTGGGGTTCGGGGCAAAGCCCTGAGATTAAGGGGAGGGGGGAGTAGCAGGAGGAGCAGGAGGAGAAGAAAAGAGGGGTTGGATGATGCGGTAGCCGCCGCAGAAGGTGAGGGCGATTTCGGTTTTGCTGAGGGCTTCCACCTTAGAGAGAATCTGAGCAAGCAGATTGTCGTCAAAAACGGGAAGGGGAGACAGATGCTGTAAGAGTTGGCGGGAAGCCTGTTCCCGTAAGAGCTGGCGGTTCAGTTCTTCTTTTTGGAGCTTCAGGGATTCCAACTGATCGGCAAGTTCGCTATCATGACGGTTGAGAAGACGGAGCTGTTCGCTCATGCGTTCAAACATGGAACCGCTGATGTCCGATAATAACCTGTCACGGGCGGTTTCAATTTCCGTCAGGCGGGTGAGAAGAGAGTGGATATTGTCTTCAAGGAGACGGAGGGAAGTATCGGCATGACCGGAGGAGGAAAGAGACAGTTTTTCGATAGCGTCGGTATGTCCGATCATACCGTTGACGGCAGAGAGAATAGCGGCGTGGAGATCGCTTTCGTGATAGGAACAGGAGTCAGGACAGGGGTTTCCTTCCATGCGGTTCCGGCAGCGCCAGACACCACGGGGCTGTCCCTGAAGGATCCAGGTAGTGCGTTTATAGAACCCGCCGCAGTGTGGACAAAGTAAAAGCCGGCTCAGACAGTATCTGGTGTGAGAGTTATTTTGAGGAAGTTTGCCTTTTCTGGCGACACGGCGGCGTTTTTCCAGTTCCAGACGGACGGTGTCAAAGGTTTTTCTGTCAACGATAGCTTCGTGACAGTTTTCGACAAAGTACATCGGTTTCTGACCGGTATTTTTCGCACGGTCATGGGTCAGGCAGTTCACGGTATAGGTTTTTTGGAGAATCGCGTCACCGCCGTACTTTTCATTTTGAAGGATCTGTTTGACATGGTGGCGGTTCCAGTCAGAACGACCGCTGCGGCGCTGAGCGCCGAGATCCGTCAGTTCTCTGGCGATCTCACTCATGCTGAACCCTTCGGCAAAACGTTGGAAGATTCGTCGGACGATCTCGGCTTCCTCCTTTATGATGTAAGGTTTTCCGTTTTTGTCGGGACGATAGCCGAGCATATGATGCAGCTGATAGCGGACGTGACCTTCCCGGAAGGATTTTTCGATACCCCAGGTGATATTTTTACTGATGGATTCACTTTCCGCCTGAGCGAAGGAAGCATAGAGACTGATGGCAAATTCGGAACTCATGGAACTGGTATTGATATTTTCCTTTTCAAAGATCACGGTAACGCCTAAGGCTCTCAGTTCACGGACATAGTCGAGACAATCGACGGTATTTCTGGCAAAACGGCTGATACTTTTACAAAGAATCATATCGATCCGGTTCTGACGGGCGGCACGGATCATTTTCTGGAACTGGGTACGGTTTTTGGCGCGGGTACCGCTGATTCCTTCATCGGCATAGATACCCACAAGCTGCCAGGAAGGATTGGCAGTGATATAATCGGTATAATAGCTGATCTGGGTGCCATAGGAATTCTGTTGATTATCCTCATCCGTGGAGACACGGCAATAGGCAGCTACACGGATTGTCCGGATTTCGGTCAGATCAGGGATACGTTTCTGACGGGCAGGGATCATCGTAACACGATTGCCGGGAATCCCCGCAGGTTCAGAAAGGGAAAGGGGATAACGGTCAGTCAGATGATTCATCATTTACCAACTCCTTGATACACTGATATTTTTGCGCAGCGAGAGACAGAATCCTGTCACGGATCACGGTACGGTCAATAGAACGGTCAGGCAATAGCTGAGAGAGCAGGCATTCTGAACGGGAGATTTCTTCGGAGGGAACATATTGCCAGTGAATTTCCGGATGATCCGTCGGTTCGGAAGAGGGGACACGTTGACGGAAAGGGGAGGTTTTCAGCTGCTGAACACGGACATAGGAGGAACTGTCAATAATGACCGGATAATTCCGGCTTCCCGTATAGATCGGTTTATAAAGGATAGCGCTGACTTTCTTGATGGATTTATCACGGGAATCGGAGAAAAAGGGGAGACGCTGTTCAAAAAGCCGTTTCCCGATGGCATATACTCCGACTCCGCTGAGCCGCAGCCGATAGATTTCCCGTATTACGTCCGCTTCTTCCGGACAGAGACAGAGTTTTCCTTGTTTCATGCGGTAGCCGTAGGGAATGAGTCGTTTTGTCATTGCAGTACCTCCCTGAGTTTCAGACCGCCCAGTAATTCAAATTCAATGGTTTGACCGTCCGTTACGGACTGCACCAGAATGGAATCACTCAGTGAAGGCAGCGGCGATCCGGTGACCAGACGGTATAATTTCAGCAATTGACCGGAACAGTTCTCACTGTTGGGCAGAATCTGTTTTAGCTGCAGCTGAAGTTCCTCCAGTTCCCGGTTAATGCCGGCTTCAGCGGCAATCAGTTTTTCCGTTGTGATACATCCCTCGGAACAGAGAGCATACAATACATATTTCCGGTTGGATAATTCGATCTCCTGTTCTTCCAGACGCCGGCTTTCTTCTTCGGTAACCTGTCTTTCCCATTGTGACAGCATGGTCAGACAGGGAAGAATGATCTCATCGGCAAAATGCCGCAGCTTCTGACACATTCTGTTCCAGGCGGCATGGTAGAGCGCATCCTTGAATACCGGACAGGTACAGGGTTGAACGGTACTGTATTTCCCGGTGCATTCCCATACCGGATAACCATTATTTCTATAAAAGAAAGACCGTCCGCAGATACATTTAGTTTTTCTGCGAAACGGTGAGAGGTTGGTATGATTTGATTGTCGGGTATTTCTTTCACGTAATTCCTGCACCGCAACATAGTCTTCCCGTGAGATGATCGGCGGAAGACAGTCCCGGATATAAAAACTATCCCATTCACCATGATTGGGTCTGCGTTTCTCTCCCATGAATTCGGCATACGATTTTTGCCAGTGTATATCACCGATATATTTCTCCTGTCTGAGAATTTTGAGGATAGTTACATTATTCCATTTTGTGCAGGTGGGGGAAGGAATCTGCTCTTCATTGAGCAGTAAGGCAATGCGTCTGGCGCCGTAGCCGGATAAGTACAGGGCATAAATACGGCGGATAATCGAAGCACTGTTTTCTTCGATCACAAGCTGACCGTTGATTTTTTGATAGCCGAAGGGAACACGCGCAATCCCCAGTGTACCGTCTGCCATCTTTCGTCTGAGACTCCAGCGGATATTACGTGAAATAGAGGAAGATTCTTCCTGCGCCAGCC
>CACYCN010000343.1 GCA_902772895.1 uncultured Ruminococcus sp. | reverse complement strand
CCGCAGCCGCAGCTTGAAGATTTACCGAAATCATGGGTACAGGTTTCATTCGTGGAAAAGACGACACCGTTACAGGCAGCCACTACTTTTGCACCGTAGATGCCTGCATCGGCAATATCCAGTGCCCCGTGATTGTTGGTGCCTCTCCATTCCTCGAAGGAAGAGGTCAGATAAGTAAATCCGGGACAGGGCCAGACCCAACTTCCGTCTGCATTAGGCGTAACCACGATTTCACTTCCGGATTTGGCGGCTTGTTTCTTTTGATAATCCGCAAGTGCCTTGTCAAGTTCTTTTTGTTTTTCCTCATTGGCTTCCAGTTCAGCATTCAGCCGGTCTTCTTCCGTTGTCAGTTCTTCGATCAGCCGGGTGTTTTCATCCATGAGTTCGTTGATTTTCTGTTTCTTGGTTTCAAGATCGCTTTTTTCTTGTTCGACCAGTGCCTTTTTTTTCTGTAACGCTTTTTGTTCATCGGCAATTGACTGCAGCTGAGTTTTGACGTTATCGATCAGACGCTGATCGTATTCTGACATGGAGCGGATCATCTCAGACTTATCGACGAAGTCAGAAAAGCTTTTGGCACCGAGGATGATTTCCAGCGAAGTCGTATCGCCTGCGGTATGGACAGCACGCAGACGCTTTTGCAGCAGGGTCAGGATATCTTCCAGTTCCTGCAGTTTCTGATCGATCGGAACCTGCAATGCGGTTATTTCATCATTGAGCGTATGGATAGTTTCGTTACTGGTTTTGATTTGTGTGTTCAGTTCCGTAATCTGTTCCTGCAGCTGCTGACTTTGTTTTTGTTTCCGGGCAATGGATTTTTCGGTTTTGTCAAGGCTTTTTTGCAGGTCGGAAGCTTCTTTCTGAAGATCATCAGACTGCCGGGAATGTTCTTCCGGATCAAATTCCGTTTCACTTTCATCTGCCAGAGCCAATCCCGAACAGGAAAGGGTGAGGGCGGCAACCGTCAGGAGCGTAATCAGGCGATGAATCCGTTTAGCCATGCAGAGAACCTCCTTCCTTGTTGAGATAGCGTGTGACGGAAATAAAACCGCCGATCAGACCGATTGCGATGCCGGCACCGGACATCAGCAGCAATGTCGGCAGCCAGATACGTTCTACAGGGAGTGTGGCATTGCCGATCATTCCGATCACACCGGCGGCAGCGTCACGAATGGGGGAATACATGATGATGATCGCCAAAGCGGCTATCACGCCGGATAACAGTCCGATCATCATTGCTTCAATCAGAAACGGAATCCGGACAAAGGCATTGGTAGCGCCGACGGATTTCATGATACTGATCTCAAATCTGCGGGAGTACATGGTCATTTTAATGGTATTGGAAATAATAAACAAGGTGACGACTGCCAGAATCAGTACCACCCATGAACCGACGATTGTAACAAAATAATTCAGTTTCGTCAGTTTGGAAGCGACATCCTTGCGGTCACTGACGGTATCCACACCGCTGAGACTTTTGATTTCACTGACGGTGTTATCATATTGTGAGAGATCTCTGAGCCTTACACGGAATTCATTGCCGAAAGGATTCCTGCCATCCTGAAGACTCTGATAAATTTCTTCTCCCAGTTGTTTTTCGTATTGTTCCAGCACCTTATCACGGGTAATATAGCGATAGCTTTCGACATTCTGAATTTTTCCCAACCGGATTCCCAACTCAATGGAATCCAGATCCGATACTTCCGGGAGAAGATAGACGGTCATCTCGTTATCATCACCGAGCTGACCGATCAGAGTGCTGACATTGACAGACATCAGAGCTGCCGCGGCGGTAATGATCAGACAGGAAACCAGCACCACTACCGAAGCCAGTGACATCATGCGATTATTCCAGATATTATGAAGACCTTCTTTGGTCAGATAGCCGATACTGGAAAGCTTCATGAAGATTCACCGTCCTTTCTCTGAGAATCGGCAGAATGTTCAGCCGTTGGTTTCGATACGGAAGGATGATCACTGACGGTCATATTGCCGGAACCGTCAGCTTTTGCAATTTCATCCGGAATGGTATGGTGATCCGTTTCCGATGAAGCATTCTCATCGGATTCCGGAGACGACATACCGGAAAGCAGGGGAGGTTCAGGAAAAAATTGAGATGTAAGGAACGTGTCATGGGTTATTTCACCGTCAGCGATACGAATCAGCCGTCCGCCGATTTCCTTCACGAGATCATGTTCATGAGTGACAATCAGAACAGTTGTTCCCCGCTGGTTGACGGCAACCAGCATTTTCATGATTTCATAAGAGCGTTCGGGATCGATATTACCGGTCGGTTCATCGGCAATCAGTAATTCCGGACGATTGACCAGAGCCCTTGCCAGACAGACACGCTGCTGTTCACCGCCGGACAGTTCATTAGGACGGCGTTTTTCCGTACCTTCGAGTCCCACTGACTTCAATACGTATTTCACCCGTTTTCTGACGGCTTTTTCCGGTTCGCCGATGACACGCATGGCAAATGCGACATTATCAAATACCGTCATTTTCTGAATCAGCCGGAAATCCTGAAACACCATTCCCATTGTCCGACGCAGATAGGGAATTTTACGGTTTCTGATTTTCATCAGATCCCTTCCATTGACACGTATTTTTCCGAAAGTTGCTTTTTCTTCCCGTGTGAGCAGTTTCAGGAACGTACTTTTTCCGGCGCCGGAGGG
>CACYCN010000342.1 GCA_902772895.1 uncultured Ruminococcus sp. | reverse complement strand
AATTCTGATACCGCTGCGGCTGACAGAAACACCGGTCAGATAATAGCGGCTGTCCGCATCATTGAAGAAAGATTTGACAAGACTGCCGTTTTTCCATTCGTATAAAGCGTTATTATCAGAGGAAACCGTTATCGGATTACCGCCGAACATATCATAATACAAAGGAGTACCGCTGCCGGAGGAGGAATAGCATAAACTATTGACTTCCGGGAACAGATCACCGGTATTGCCGTTTGCGAAAAAGTGTGTGGTACTGAAATTCTCGTAGTACAGATACGCTCCGTCCGTCACATGGAACCGGCTTACCATTTGTTTGGTTTCATTCGTAAAATCTTCTTCTACTAAACCGTTCTGTAAAACGGCATTTTTCATCAGGGAAGTGATATCTTTTTCGGAATGTTTCTGAAAGTCCGGATCATAGGTATCCCAGAACATAGTGACATGATCACTGTCTTCAAACTTCAGACGCAGGAGATACAGATACTTGCCGTCATAATCAAGCTGGCGGAGGGTTTCTCCTTTTTCGTCGCCGGAGAGCCGGAATTCCAGAACTTTCCGGCAGCTGTTATCGGCAGGATCAAACTCGATCACTTCATCATGAAGGATATCCTGCTGGTTATGATTCAGAATCAGAAGTTTTCCCTCTGCTTCTGTCATAGCCGTATAGGGGAATCCGTTCTCTGAAATAACATGTTGACGGACGGTATGAGCTTTCAGATCGAAAGCAAGCAAAATAAGAGGGTCAGGAATAGTATCCAATGCGTCACCGGTCGTGATCAGTGTATAGAGTATACCGTCAAGTTCTGTTCGGACATAACCGGCTTCATAATCCATGTCTTCAATAGTACCGAAATCGTAGGACTCATTTTTGACGGGATCATAAAGATGAAATTGTGTGTCGGAATCCGAATCGGTTCCGACGCTGATACCCTCAGGCTGTTCTTCAGAAGTAGAATAAAACAAGCCGTAATCTGTCATGGTAATCATACCGGACTGAGGAATCTGACCGATCTGTTTCCCGTTCCGGTCAACGATCCGGTAAGCAGTGCTGTCCTCGAGATAATCATCGGGGGAGGATTCCCTGACAGAAGATTGGTCGGAGGATTCATCTTGTTTATTCTGTGAATTCTGATTACTGTTTTCGGAAACGGAAGTCTGACTGACGCCGGAATGGGAATCAGACGCTGAAGAATTGTTTGTAGATGACTGACAGCCCGCCGCTGTCAGAAGACACAATAGCGCAGACAGGAGTGTAAGAGATAATCGTTTTCCTTTCATCGTGTATCATTCTCCTTCCCAATGCAGCCGGAAATGGCTGACGGTTGTTTCATAGCCTTCGAGCATCGTTTTTTCCAATGATTCCGTTAAAAGTGACGGATCGGATGAATCAAAGTAGTTTTGAAGGTCTTTTGAGACTGTCAGGTGACAGGTGAGAGGGTGCGTCTGATGATCTGTCATCTGACTGTATGCAGTATCGGATAGATCATCAGGTAATTCGCTTTCGATCCGGACATCGATCAGTCTCACATCATCACCGATCTGATTCAGTTGTTTCCAAAGAGCAAAGGTTTGCGCCGGATCAGCGGAATGGGTCAGTACCCGGCAGGAAAGCTGTCCGTTACTGACAAAATAAATACCGGAAGAAACGGTTCCATATACGGGCTCAACCGGACCTGCAGTTCCACCTGTGATGACACCGGATTCAGCGGCACCGTTTTCGGAATAAGATAACGTATCCCGGGACATTTCTGACGGTGTAGGATGTGTAAAAACCCGTGTCAGCATCACACCGGTACCAACCAGAGCGGCACAGGCTGCGATACTGCCGATTGCAAAGATCATCCGATGATGTTTTTGGGGTTTGGGGATTACGGTAGGAGCTGCGGCATCGGCGATCAGATCCTCATCGATTTCACCGAGACATCGGGATAAATCGTAAGCTCTCATATCAGTTCCTCCTCTGACAGTTTCTTTTTCAGGCGATTCCGGGTTCTCATCAGCATGGATTTCACTTTACTTTCAGAAAAGCCGAACTGAACGGCGATTTCCCGAAGCGGCGCGGCATACCAGTAACGACGGAGAAAGACATTTCTTTCCGTTACCGGCAGTTCATGCAGAAAATCATTAAGGACACGGGTAATCAACTGATCCTCCACTGTTTTCGCAGTATTGTTCCGGTCGGGGAGACATTCAGCCAGTTCGTCAAGAGTAAGACAGAATTCCCCGCCGCCTCGTTTGGCGGCATTTTCCTTACGCCAGCGACTGATGGCGATCCGGCGTGTGATTTTACTGATAAAAGCGGAAAACACCGACGGACGATGAGGAGGGATACAGTTCCATGTTTCGAGATAGGTATCGTTGACACATTCTTTCGCATTTTCCGCTTGATTCAGGACATGACAGGCGATTGAATAACAGAGTTTTCCGTATTTTTTATCGGTTTCAGTAATTGCCTTTTCATCCCTGTTAAAAAACAGCTCAATAATACCTTCATCTTCCATCAGCTTCACCTCCTGTCTATATAGTCGCAATTATTTTAAATCGGTTGCTCCCAGGGGGGACTTTTGCGAAAAAGTCCCCTTGATCTTCGAAAACGAACTTGCCAACTTCTAAGTGTCATATACAGATTGTCCCAAGAGTCGTAAAACTTACGGCGTTTCGCGCGGCGAAACGAGTAAAGATACAGAACTTTTGCGAAAAAGCCCCCTTGATCTTCGAAAACGAACCAGCCAACTTCAATGTGTCATATACAGATTGTCCCAAGAGCCGTAAAACTTACGGCGTTTCGCGCGGCGAAACGTGGCAAGATACAGAACTTTTGCGAAAAAGCCCCATTGACCTCCGAAAACGAACCTGTTAACTTCTAAGTGTCATATTCAGATTGTCCCATTCAAAGTCTTGCAGGGGCGAGGGACAGAGTCCCTCGTGGGAGGTTTGGAGGGTGAAACGCTCCAATGATTGCATTACAAAGAAATCTCTGAGAATAGTATACAACAGGAGAAAGGAATATGGAATCATTTTTCAAATATCGGGTTATGTTTTATGATGTGTGACATGATTATTTCCTCAAATCGTTTTTTTGGAAAGAGGGTTTTCCCCCAAGAAACTTTCGGGACAAAAATGATCAGGATGGCTGGCAGGGAAATAACTATTAGAAAATAAGCCGCTGTTATAACGTATCTTCACAAACGGAATGACTGATTTGTGAAAAAAGAAAACGCAAAATTAGTTTTTTTAGGAAAGGGGTCTGGGGGAGAACCCTTTGTTTTCAAACAAAGGGTTTCCCCCAGAGGAACTTCCCGGATAAAATTGATTTCCGTGCCGGCAGGGTGGTTAGTGCCTTGACAAGGTATCGATAATGCGGTACAATAAAACACAGAAAGGATGAAACGGAGGTAATGAAATGGCAAAATTTCAGGCGCAGGAAACGCTGGACAGACTGGTTCAGTGGGTGAAGGAATATTTTGTACAGACAGCGGTTGAAGGTACAAAAGCGGTCATCGGGATATCCGGAGGAAAGGACAGTTCCGTAGCGGCAGCGCTTTGTGTAAAAGCATTGGGCAAAGACCGGGTCATCGGCGTACTGATGCCGCAGGGAGATCAGGCGGATATTGCATACAGTTATCTGTTGGTAAATACGCTGGGAATCCGGAGTTATACCGTCAATATCGGAAAGACGGTAGATTCTCTTTTTGGGGAACTGGGAGAGCATCTGGAGCTGAATGCACAGGTAAAGATCAATACGCCTGCCAGAATCCGGATGACAACCCTGTATGCGGTAGCGGCAGCGGTTGGCGGCAGAGTAGTCAATACCTGTAATCTTTCGGAAGACTGGGTCGGTTATTCCACGAAATATGGTGATTCAGCGGGAGACTTTTCACCTTTGTCATCTCTGACGGTAACAGAAGTTCTGCAGATCGGAGAATTGCTGGGACTGCCGGAAGAGTTGGTGCATAAAGTACCGATTGACGGACTGAGTGGAAAGTCCGATGAAGAAAACCTTGGATTTTCGTATGCAGAGTTGGATCGATATATCCGGGGAGAGACGGATCTTTCCGATAAACCGGAACTGAAAGAAAGAATTGACCGGCTGCATCAGATGAATCTTCATAAACTGACACTGATGCCGAAGTTTGAACTGTAAGCGGAAGGAAAAGAATCCATTGTCGGTCAGACGAAACCAAATCACAGTATCTGATTCATGATGACAAGGAGCGGGAAGGCAGTCGTAAGACACGGCAGAATGTTGAATACAGGGAAGAAAACCATTTCAGCCCCTGCTGCTGACAGTTCATTGGTCATCATTATGCAAGAAAATGAGAAAACGAATGATATCGGGAAATCAGAAGAAGTTAAAAACGCCAAATCTGTTCTGAAAAGAGCGGGTCTGGCGTT
>CACYCN010000341.1 GCA_902772895.1 uncultured Ruminococcus sp. | reverse complement strand
GAGAGTTCCGGTTCCGACAGGTTCCACCACCATTCTTACCGCTGTTGTTAAGAAGGCTGGCGTTACGAAGGAAGGCATCAACGCTGCTATGCAGACCGCTGCTTCCGAGTCCTTCGGCTATAACGAGGATCCGATCGTTTCTTCTGACGTTATCGGCATGAAGTATGGTTCTCTCTTCGATGCTACCCAGACAATGGTTAGCCAGATCGCTGACGATCTCTATGAGGTACAGGTTGTTTCTTGGTATGACAACGAGAACAGCTATACCAGCCAGATGGTCAGAACCATTAAGTATTTCGCAGAGCTCGGTTGATGATTACCGTGACTCTTTTGTGAACCCGTAATTGACAGGCACATCACTTTTCGGTGATGTGCCTGTTTTTCTACAGAAAAAACCCCACGTCAGACGTGTCTGACGTGGGGTTCAGTGATCAAAGCTGATGGCTCTTTCCGTTAAAGAAAACCCTCCGGCATAGCCGGAGGGTTGGGCATATTCCGATCAGATATTGAGAATATCTTTTTCTTCCATCAGGGTGATGCCGTTTTCGGTCAGGATCTTTTCGGCAGCTTCGTTGTCGGCAACACGCAGTACAACAGAGGCGTTCTTCTTGGAGACAGTGATAAAGGCGTACATATACTCGATATTGATGTTATAACGGGCGAGAATGTTGACGACTTTCGCCAGAGAACCGGGTTCGTCCGGGATCGAAACACCGACAACTTGTGTGATGGACACAAAACAGCCGGAAGATTCCAGAGCAGCCTTTGCTTTTTCAGGGTCTGTTACAATCAGACGGAAAATGCCGAATTCCTGGGTGTCTGCAACGCTCATGGCACGGATGTCAATGCCGGCATTGGCGATCGAATCGGTGATCGTGACGAGTTTGCCTTCCTTGTTTTCTACGAAAATAGAAACTTGTTTGATTGCCATAGTGGGAGCCTCCTTTGAATTGATGGTGATTAAATATTTATGCCGAGCCGTTTGCGGTTATCGATAACACGCACGGCTTTGCCTTCGGAACGGGTAATGCTCTTGGGAGCAACAAGATGAACTTTCGGATTGATACCGAGCATGGCTTTCATCGCATTCTGGAGCTCTTTCTCCTTAGCGGTAATAGTTTTCGGTGTATCGGAGAAGTCAGCCGGATCCATTTCAACATTGATATCGAAGGTATCGGTATTATTGATACGGTCAACCAGAATCTGATAGTTCGGAGCATAGCCGCAGTTGAGCAGTACCGCCTCGATCTGACTCGGGAAGACGTTGACACCGCGGATGATCATCATGTCGTCAGAACGTCCCAGCGGTTTGGTCATACGGATAAAGGTTCTGCCGCAGGAACACTTCTCACGGGACAGAATACAGATATCTCTGGTACGGTAACGCAGCAGTGGGAAGGCTTCCTTATCCAGAGAGGTGAAGACGAGTTCACCCTTGGAACCCACCGGAAGCGGTTCGCCTGTTTCAGGATCGATGACTTCCACTAAGAAGTGATCCTCGTTAATGTGCATACCGTTCTGTTCCTCACATTCAAAGGCTACACCGGGACCGCTCAGTTCGGTCAGACCGTAGATATCATATGCTTTCAGACCGAGTGATTTTTCGATATCACGTCTCATTTCTTCGGTCCAGGGTTCTGCGCCGAAGATGCCGGCTTTCAGCTTATTATCCTCTGGTTTATAACCCTTTTCCTTGAGGGTTTCGCCGATATAGGCGGCATAGGACGGGGTGCAGCAGAGAATGGTGGAGTTCAGATCCATCATAAACTGAATCTGTCTGTCGGTGTTGCCGCTGGACATGGGAAGCGTCAGACATCCGACTTTATGGGAACCGCCATGGAGCCCTGCGCCGCCGGTGAACAGACCGTAACCATAGCATACCTGGCAGACATCGCCGGCAGTACCTCCGGCCGCTACCAGCGCACGGGCACAGCAGTCTTCCCACAGATCAACGTCATGCTGGGTATAAAAGGCAACCACACGTTTACCGGTGGTGCCGGAGGTGGACTGGATACGGACACAGTTTTTCAGATCTGTCGCCAACAGTCCGTAGGGATACGCTTCCCGCAGATCGTCCTTCTTCAGGAAGGGCAGTTTGTGAAGATCTTCCGTTCCTTTGATGTCATCGGGGCTGACACCCTTCTTGTCCATCAGGTCACGATAATACGGTACGTTGTCATAGACGTATCTGACTTGTCTGACCAGTTTTTCATCCTGCAGTTTTTTGATGTCTTCTACCGGCATGGTTTCCATTTCCGGCTGATAGTAAGTTTTTTTCATGAATAAATCCCTTTCTTTTGCTGAAATATCCGTTCCCTGTGTGTGTGCCGATCAGTGATGGTATCCCAGGCTGAATGCCTTTTTATTGATGTCGATAAAGTTCGGCTTGACACATTTTTCAATAGCGGCTTCCCATTTCTCATAGGGAATGTCAAAGTATTTGGCGAGTCTGCCCATGAGTACAATGTTACAGGCCTTTGCCGAACCGGCTTCGGTTGCCAGCGCCAGCGCATCGATCGCATCCACATGAACGCCTTTGTCCTTCATCTCTTCCAGTATTTCTGCCGGATAGCTTTCGCTGCCGATGATGACGGGCATAGGGTCGATCTGCTGGGTATTGACGATAACGGTGCCGCCCTTTTTCAGTTTGGCGGTATATCTGGCAGCCTCGATTTTCTCAAAGCTTACGATAAAGTCCGCTTCACCGTCTTCAATGACAGGGGAATAAACCTTGTCGCCGAACTTGACATAGGTGACGACGGAGCCGCCGCGCTGACTCATGCCGTGTACTTCACTGACTTTTACGTCTAAGCCTTCATCTACCAGGAGCCGTCCCAGCAGCTTGGAAGCCAGCAGCGATCCCTGACCGCCTACGCCTACGATCATGATATTTTTAGTTGCCATCTTATTCACCCTCACTTTCAAATGCGTCAAACGGACACAGTCCCGCGCAAACGCCGCAGCCGATACATAACGTATTGTCTACGACAGCGTGACCGTCCCGGAAGGAAATCGCCGGACAGCCGAATTTCATGCAGCGCTTACAGCCTCTGCACTTTTCGGTATTGACATGAAGCGGCTTTTTCGGCTTGACGTATTTCAGCAGTACACAGGGTCTGCGGGAAATGATGACGGACGGTTCGTTCTTTGCCAGTTCTTCTTTGATCACCTTTTCACATTCTTCCAGGTTATAGGGATCCACGACTCTGACAGAGTTGATGCCGATCGAATGACACAGACTTTCCAGATTGACCTTTCCTGCCGGATCACCCTTGATATTATAACCGGTAGTCGGGTTCTGCTGATGACCGGTCATACCGGTGATGGAGTTATCCAGAATGATGACGGTGGAATTGGACTGGTTATAGGCAATATTGATCAGTCCGGTGACGCCTGAGTGCATAAAGGTGGAGTCGCCGATGACACAGACGGTATGATTTTCGGTTTCCGCACCGCCTGCCTTATTGAAGCCGTGAAGACCGGATACGGAGGCCCCCATGCAGATGGTGGTATCCAGTGCGTTCAGCGGCGGCATGGAGCCCAGGGTATAACAGCCGATATCGCCCAGTACCGTGATCTTGTTCTTGGCAAGAACATAGTACATACCACGGTGAGGACAGCCGGCACACATCATCGGAGGTCTGACCGGAATCTTTGTGTCCAGACAGACATTTTCTTTCTTTTCCAGACCGAATGCTTCGGCGATGGTTTTCTGTGAGAACTCGCCTAACAGAGAGAACTTGGCTTTACCGATGACATCCACATCAATCGTTTTACAGTGAGTTTCGATAATCGGATCAAGTTCCTCGATCACATAGACCTTTCCGACCTTGGCGGCAAAATCTTTGATGAGTTTCACCGGCAGCGGATTGACCATGCCCAGCTTCAGTACGGCAACACTGTCACCGAAGGTTTCTTTGACATACTGATAAGATGTGGAAGAAGTGATGATACCGAAATCATAGGTACCGTCGCCTTCTTCGATGCGGTTCACCCCGGAGGTTTCCGCAAACTCTGTCAGTTTACGTGTTCTTTCCTCGACAAAGGGATGACGTGCAATTGCATTGGCAGGTGCCATGATATATTTTTTAGGATTCTTGACATATTCTTTGGTAACTTCTGTTCTTTCACCCTTCTCTACGATACTCTGGGAATGTGCGACACGGGTGCACATCTTGATAAAGACAGGGGTGTCGAACTGTTCGGAAATTTCATAAGCTAATTTGGCAAAGTCCAGGGCTTCCTGTGAATCGCTGGGCTCCAGCATCGGAACTTTGGAGGCAATAGCATAGTGACGGGAATCCTGTTCGTTCTGGGAAGAGTGCATACCGGGATCATCCGCTACCACGATCACCATACCGCCGTTGACGCCGGTATAGGACAGGGTAAACAGAGGGTCAGCCGCCACATTCAGTCCTACGTGCTTCATACAGCAGGCGGAACGCTTGCCTTTCAGCGAAGCGCCAAAAGCGGCTTCCATGGCTACTTTTTCATTGGGCGCCCACTCACAGTAGGCATCTGTAAATTTGGCAAATTCTTCTGTGACTTCCGTACTCGGTGTACCCGGATAGCTGGAGATCACAGCGCAGCCGGCTTCATATAAGCCTCTTGCCAATGCTGCGTTGCCGATCATTAGTTCTTTCATGATTCAATCATCCTTTTTGATAAAGATAAAGAAGAGGGAATGATGGGACGGAAATGATCCGTACCGTCTTCCAATAGCAGGGAAGACGCTGCGCAATTATTGGTTGCGGAGATCTACGATGCGCTTGGCCTTGCCCTGGAAACGCTCGATGGTTTTGGGAGCAACAAGGGTAACTTTGGTACGAAGTCCTAAGATGGACTGCATTTTGGCTTCGATGTATTTTTTCAGATCGCTCAGACGCTGATAGTTCTCCAATAATTCGGCATTGTTCAGCTCAACCTTGATTTCAAGATTATCCTTGAAGTGCTCACGGGTGATGATCAACATATAATGCGGGGCAATATCCTTGATATTGATCAGAATGTTTTCGATCTGGGTCGGGAATACGTTGACGCCCTTGATAATCATCATATCATCGGTTCTGCCCATGGTTTTTGCCATTCTGGCGTGGGTTCTGCCGCAGGAACAGGGTTCATAGGAGATTTTGGTGATATCCTTGGTGCGGTAACGCAGTACCGGCATACCTCTTCTGGTAAGAGTGGTGATAACGAGTTCACCGATCTCACCTTCGCCTAAGCGCTTGCCGGTTTCACTGTCGATGATTTCCGGCAGGAAGTGGTCTTCCGCAAAGTGCATACCGTCTCTGGCTTCACAGTCGCCCGATACACCCGGTCCGCCTAACTCGGTCATGCCGTAGTTATCCGATACACGGATATTGAAGTTCGCTTCAATCTGGGAACGCATTGCAGGTGTGCAGGGCTCGGAACCGAGAATGCCCAGACGCAGGGAATAATCCGATAACGGATAGCCGGCTTCCTTGACGGCTTCTGACAGATAGAGGGCATAGGAGGGTGTTGCGACAAGACCTGTGACACCGTAGTCACGAAGCATCATGAGCTGTTTTTCCGTATTGCCGGAGGATGCCGGAATGACGGTGGCGCCGATGTTTTCCAGTCCGTAGTGCAGTCCCAGTGCGCCGGTGAATAATCCGTAACCAAAGCTGATCTGGATGACGTCATCGGCGGTAACACCGCCTGCCGTTGCGACACGGGCGACGCAGTCAGCCCAGATTTTCAGATCCTCTTTGGTATAAACGCCTACGGTGGGTTTGCCGGTGGTGCCGGAGGAAGCATGGATTCTGACAATATCCTTCATCGGAACGGCTGACAGTCCGAAGGGATAGTTGTCACGGAAATCGTCTTTGGTAGTGAAGGGAATGTACTCAATGTCGGAGAGGGTCTTGATCTTCGAACCGTCACCCATGCCGGCTTCTGTCAGGCGCTGGTGATAGAGCGGGACGTTGTCATAACAATACTTGACAACTGTCTTCAGCCGCTCCAGCTGGAGGGCTTCAATCTGGTCTCTGGGGAGCGTTTCAATGTCTTTTTGAAACATCATTTTGATCATTTCCTTTTTTTATTATTTTTCGCTTTCGTTTTAGCGGTTGTTTTTCCGGTCATTTTTGTGGTCTGCTGCGCTTTGGCAGGAGCTGCTGCAGCGGGGAGGGGGGCTTCCTCTTCGATAATCGACTTCTTGGAGGAAACCGTTACCTTTTTATTGTAGCAGGAGAAGATTCCTTCTACTCTTTCCTTATCTTTCGCAGGAGCGATCAGTGTAATGATCGGAGTAATGACAAGTCCTAAGATCATTGCCAGCATACCGGCATTGATGGGAGACTTGAAATATTCCAGTACGGCATTGTCAAACTTGACGCCGCTGAGGTTACAGATAAAGGATGCCAGTGAGATGCCGATGCCCAGTACAAAATTGATCCATACGGCAGCTTTCGGAACACGCTTCATGTAAAGACCATACAGGAACGGCGCTAAAAATGCACCTGCCAGCGCGCCCCAGGAAACACCCATCATCTGTGAGATGAACAGTACCGGAGAACTTGCCTGAATAATCGCAATGATGGCGGAAACGGCAATGAAGAATACAATAAGGATACGGATGCTGAGCAGTTTTTTCTTTTCTGCCATGCCGTTTTTCTTGCAGAATACCGGGTCGATGAAGTCGATCGTCAGTACCGAACTGGAAGTCAGTACCAGACTGGACAGCGTACTCATGGAAGCGGAAAGTACCAGAATGACTACGATGCCGATCAGAACAGGGGAAAGGGTTTCCAGCATGGTGGGAATGACGGAGTCATAGCCGCCCACCGGTTTGCCGTCAGCGCCCATCTCTCCGAAGAGTCTGCCGAAACCGCCGAGGAAGTAACAGCCGCCTGCTACAATGATCGCAAAGATCGTGGAAACAATGGTACCGGTGCTGATGGATTTTTCCGACTTGATGGCGTAGAATTTCTGTACCATCTGGGGAAGACCCCATGTACCCAGAGAAGTCAGGATCACAACTCCGATAAGAGAAAGAATATCCGGTCCGAAGAAGGAGGTATAGGCCCCCTGGAATTCCGTGCCGGCTGCGGTGGTAGCGGATTCCTGTGAAAGCTTGGCGATGGTTTCTGTCAGACCGCCGTTGACATTCATGACGGCGATAATGACGGCGACAATGCCTACCAGCATGATAATTCCCTGAATGAAGTCATTGATGGCGGTCGCCATATAGCCGCCCAGTACCACATAGACGCCTGTCAGAACCGCCATGGCGATTACACAGTAGGTATAGGGAATGCCGAATGCCATCTCAAACAAACGGGACAGTCCGTTATACAGCGAAGCCGTATAGGGAATCAGGAAGATAAAAATAATGACGGATGCGGCAATTTTCAGCGCCGTGGAATCATAGCGCTTGGCAAAAAAGTCCGGCATGGTTGCTGAGTTCAGATGCTGGGTCATGACACGGGTGCGCCGTCCCAATACGTTCCAGGCAAGCAAGGAACCGATAAAGGCGTTGCCCAGTCCGATCCACGTAGAAGCCATACCGAATCGCCAGCCGAATTGTCCGGCGTAGCCTACAAAGATGACCGCCGAAAAATACGACGTTCCGAAGGCAAAGGCTGTCAGCCATGGTCCGACCGAGCGGTTGCCCAGTACGAAACCGTTGACGTCGGTAGCCTGCTTGCGGCAGTAGATACCGACTCCGATCATCACTGCAAAGAAGATGACCAGAAACAGGATTTTGATGAACATATCCATTTGATGTTGTCTCCTTTATTTTCCGAAGAAGAAATATTATTTCAATCATATGTGTTATATTCTAATATGTCATCTTGCTGTACGCCTTGCGCTGCAGCGGCAGTTTCGAAATAACAGACATATGAAATTGACAAAGTAATGGGGGATTCAGAATGGTCATTGATTTTCATACACACGTTTTTCCCGATAAAATAGCGGCACGTTCGATTCAGACACTGGAACAGGTTTCGGAGGATATCAACGCCTTTACCGACGGTACACTGCAAGGTCTGCTGGACAGCATGGATCGTTCCGGCATTGACCGCTCCGTGATTTTGCCGGTTGCCACACGCAAAGGTCAGTTTGATACCATCAACCGTTTTGCGCGGGAGATCAACCGTACCTATGACAGACTGTATTCTTTCGGCGGGATTCATCCTGACGATGATGAGGTGGAGGATAAGCTTCGCTTCCTGAAAGATAACGGTTTCAGGGGAATCAAGATTCATCCCGATTATACAGGGGTATGCATTGATGACGAACGCTATATCCGGATCATCACCGCAGCGGCACGGCTCGGTCTTTTAGTGGTGACACATGCCGGTGTGGATCCGGCGTTTGATCAGATTCACTGTACCCCGCAGAAGGGAAGGGCAGTGATGGATCATGTCTTTCAGGAAACCGGTGTCAGGAAGCCGTTTCTGGTTTTTGCCCATCTCGGCGGAATACTGGTTCACAAGGATGTGCAAAAGTATCTGATCGGTACCGATTGTTATCTGGATATCAGTTGTTCCTTCCGTGACATCAGTCCTTTCTGCGATACCTCGGATGAGGATGTGGCAGAGGTGATCCGAAGTCATGGCGCGGAAAGGATTCTGTTTGCTTCCGATAGTCCGTGGAATGACCAGAAGGCATATCGGGAAAAATTGCTGGCACTGTCCGGAGTCAGTGAACAGGAAAAGGAATTGATTTTCCATCAAAATGCGGAAAAACTGCTCGCTGAAACGTGAGGAAAGCCAGGAATGATTTGCCAGTCGTGACAAATGCCAAATTTATTTCCCTTGGAGCAATGATAATTATGTAAATCACTTATCTATTATAAAACTTTGAGAGTGTAAAGTCAACTCTAATCTTGAAAAATAGACGAGGAGCGGCAGATTGCCGTTCCCGTTATGGGGTTCTGACCAAAACAGGGAATCAAAGAAAAGCTCAGACGGAAGATCGGATGATCTTTCCGCTGAGCTTTTGTCATTTACGTCCGGTGACGAATGATTGCTTGTGCCGGGACGAATATGAAATTCTGATAAATCTTCATTAATATGAGAAGACAGAGTTCCTATGATAAGGATTATCCGAAGAAGGAGGAAAAGTCTTCGATGGCAATCTTCCGGAGATAACATTCGCCGATGGATTTCAGGAATACAAAATTGACGGACTTGCCGGTACTTTTTTTATCGCCTCGGGTGGCGGCGAGAATATCCGGCAGAGCAAAATCAACGGAGGTGGGAAGATTGTATTTCCGGAGCAGTGTTTCCAGACGCTGTGCCGTGCCGGATTCCGTCATCCCCTTGGCCTGGCTGATACGTGTCAGAAGGATCGCACCGGCAGCAACGGCTTCTCCGTGAGTCATGCCGCTATAATCGGTCAGTTTTTCCAGCGCATGACCAAAGGTGTGTCCGAAGTTCAGGATCGCGCGTTCCCCGGTATCACGCTCGTCATGTTCGACAACATCACGCTTGATCGAAACACACTCTTCAATGACGTCATCAATGAAATCCATGGCGTTTTCACGCTCCAAGCGTTCAAACAGCGAGCGGCTGCGGATACAGCCGTATTTGACCACTTCTCCCAGTCCGTCCCGGAAAAACGTTTCCGGCAGTGTGGAAAGTGTTTCCGGATCGATCAATACCAGAATGGGCTGCCAGAAGGCACCTACCAGATTTTTTCCTGAGGGAAGATCGACAGCCGTTTTGCCGCCGACAGAAGAATCTACCTGTGCCAGCAGACTGGTGGGAATCTGTACAAAGTCAATGCCCCGCAGATAACTTGCCGCTGCAAAACCTGCCATATCACCGGTGACCCCGCCGCCCAGTGCGATGACAATATCGGTCCTGGTAAGGTTATGTTCATAAAAATGGGTGTACATTTTTTCGATGGTGGAAAGCCGTTTGGAGGCTTCTCCGGCTTCAAAGACAAACAGGGAGGTTTCAAATCCGTTGTCAATGAGCGATTGTCTGACACGATCGGCATAAAGCGGCGCTACATTCGTATCGCTTACGATGACGGCGCGGATGGCTTTTGTCAGCGGACGGATATAGGCTCCTGCCTGATCCAGCATATGGCGCTGAATCAGAATCTGATAGCTTCTTCCTGTTTTGACATCAATGGTTTTCATTCTCCGAGTGCCTCCTTGATTTCTTTTCCTTTATGCAGCAGGGCTGACAGTTCTTCACGGTTGGCTTTTTCGATGCCGCTGCGGATCTCTGTCAGATTCCGGATCAGGGTGTCAAGTTCCGGCAGCAGGGCATTCCGGTTTTCGATAAACAATTCCGACCATAGAGCGGCATTGATATTCGCAACACGGGAAATGTCACGGTAACTTCCTGCGGAGAATCCCTTATGGTTCGGACAATTCGGACTGAAAACATACGCGCAGGCGATGACATGAGGCAGCTGGGAAGTAAATGCGATCATCCGGTCATGTTCTTCCGGTGTGGCATAGACGATTCTTCCGAAATGCAGCTGTCTGATAAGTGTTTCCACTTGTTCTACGGCTTCATGGGATGCCTGACCCGGAATCAGGATCGCATTGGCGTTTTCAAATAATTCCGCCTCCGCAACATCAAAGCCGTTTTTCTCTTTTCCCGCCATGGGGTGAAATCCGATAAATGTAAAGCCGTATTTCTGCGCCAGTTCCGACAATGGGGGACAGATGCCGGATTTGATACCGCTGGTGTCAATGACAATACATCCCTTGCGGATCTTTTCCGCATGATTCCGGATATATGCGACGGCGGCTTCCGGATAGACGCCGAGAATGATCAGATCTGCCTTGCCGAGAGCGTCATCCGTTCCGATTTCATCAATGGCGCCGCATGCCAAGGCTTTTTGCAGGGGTTCAGGGCTTCGGTTGATACCATATACATAATGATCGGTGTATTTCTTGACCGCTTTTGCCATAGAGCCGCCGATGATTCCCAGTCCAACAACTACAACATTCATTTTAATTTTCCTTTCTTCAGGGCTATGATCAGGACTTATACCGGACCTTGTCAAAGGGACTGCCTGTCCTGTACCCGTTTTAGGGATAGATGAGTGGAGCATGGTCTGATTTTACAGGAAACGGTTCTGTTCCTCGCTGTACTCAAAACCGACGGTCTTCAATTTACTGACAATATCTGCTTCACTGATCCCCAGTGAAGTGCAAAGATCATGCAGTGAAGAATACTGATCTCTCAGTTTGGTATTGATAAACGATAATAATATAATAGGATCGTTGGGAATGGACAAAGTAATCTCTCCTTTTCATTTTCTCTGCCTTCATTATAACGCATTCTTTTTGTTTTGTACAGAGAAAATTAACTTCCGTTTTTACTTCATCACTAAAGAAGACTTCCGTATACGCATGGATATCCGGAAAATCTTCAGAGAAGAAAATACCATTTTGAAAAATGTAAAACATGTGCAGAACCCCCGTATTCGATAAGAATACGGGGGTTCTGCGGATTCAGATAAGGGGAAATGAAGGGAAAATGTGTGATAATGATGTTGAGGGCGTGAATGATCTCCATGGGATACGCCGGTCAGGGAGATGATTCTATGTGGGATTCTTCTGCCTTGACGGAAAGGATAGCCTCTTCAAGAGTGGTTGATCTGACCATTTGCAGAAAACGGTCCCTGTGTTTGCTGACACGCTGTCTGGCGCGTATGCGGTTCACGATACGCCTTGGGTCAACAGTGAGCTTTTTGAATTTTTTGAAGTTATTGCAGATCGATAAGAAAAGTTTCATTCCTTTATCGTTGTTGATCAAAACGACAGAGGTTCCCTTTTTATCATTCATGCTTTTGTCAATTTTCGAGATGCCTCAGAAATCACCGATTGAGATATCTCCCTGACGGGGATATACGGCAAATTTACATTCTCCACAGCTTTTTCTGAGACTCAGACAATGATGATACGTATATTCAAACATATCACCGCCGGATGCGCTGTTGACATATGGTCTGTCACAGCCTTCAAATTCCAGGAAGATAGTGTTGCAGTTCCAGCCGAAATCCTTGTTTCTGAATTGAATGTTCTTCAATGCGGATTTCTGTCCCGTATGCTGAACGGATACTTCTTCAATATATTTCCTGAAAACGATTTCTGACGGCACACCATGACAAAGAATATCGATCGCATAAAAATGTCTGTAACCGTAACCGATAGCGGCTCTTGCTCCTGCAATCTGACAGGGAGTGCCTGTAAAAAGTACTTTCTGACCTTTGTCAAGTGCGTCCCTGATCTCACGATAGACATAGTCAATATTGCTTTGGGCATACTTTGATTTTTTCAGAGGTTCCAGATCTGCCTTTGAATCGATCAATACATGAGAAAGTCTGAAATGATCGTCGAAGGCGGCGCCGCAGACAAGACCTCCCTGATCGAGTATTTTCTCTGCCAGAAGCGTGAACATTCCGCCTGATGAACTTTCTGAACGGATGTCATCATTTGCCATGGCAGCAAATACGGTGGGGAATTTTCTGTTTTTATGACGCATATGTAAAGCCGGACATTTTTGTGTGCATTTGCCGCAGTTTACACATTTCGTTTCCTCTACAAAGGGCATCAGAAATCCTTCTTCATTATATTGCATCCTGATCGCATCATAAGGGCACACATTCATACAAGCGGAACAGCCTGTACAAACAGCATCGGATACTCTCATGATATTATCATTCATTGGCAGTCACTCCTTAGCAGATTCTGAATGTATGATATGATAGCAACATTGAATTAACATTGAAAAATGGTTCCATGTTAATTCCATATAGAAGGATCATGATCCAATCGTCACATGGACTATCGTTTGATTTTGCCTATCGATAGGAAGTGCGCAGAATGCGCTTCGTCGATGACGGGAAAGGCGATGATATTCGGATTCGTTCCCCGTTTTACACGATGGGGAATCCAATGGAATGAGGATAAGACAGGGATTCTGTCTATTGCTGGGTGAAACCATACCCGACAATAAATCCAAAAATAAAAATGACGGAGCATGATGACTCCGTCATTTTTATTTATTTGAATTCAACGATAAAGCAGGTTTTACCACCCGGTTCACTGGTGACAGAGATGGTACCTCCGTTTCGTTCTGTAACGGCTTTTGCGATAGCGAGACCTAAGCCGAAAGAATTATCGCTTCTGGAAGCATCCGCTTTATAAAACCGTTCAAAGATATGGGGGATATCTTCGGGCAAAATTCCCTTGCCGGTATTTTCGACAGAAAGCCGTATGCTTTTCAGATGCTTGGACAGTCCGATTCTGATATTTTTTCCTGCCTCAGAGTGTTTGAGCGCATTATCTATCAGGATAGCGATCAGCTGCCTGATCTCATCTTCATTGGCACATATACTGATATTGTCAGCAATCTCATAGCTGTAATCTATTTCTTTATCATAAGCAACGCTTTCGCCGGAACATTACCGTCAATCTGTATGTTGATAACAGGAAACTTCCGGCATCTCTCACGGGAAATGCTTTACAGAGACTGATAGGAAATACCGGCAAAATAATTCCACCTGAATTCCTAAAACATTCCATGGAAACTCCAAGATCATATGATAAGATTTTATCACGAAAGAAATATAGGGAACATTCATCAGGAGGGACCGAAAATGAAACATCAACATCTGTCATCCCATCAAACAGACAGCTTTGACAAGGAATACTGCGAAAGCCTGAACAGGCTTTATAACGATAATATCCGACTTTCAGAAATCAGGTGGTTTTTTAACAGAGCCTATGACTGGGCGTATGACACGGAAGCCCCGTCGCCGGAGGTGGTATTGCTTGGAACAGCCATTCCGGAAGAACTCGTGATTGCTTCCGGCGCGGTTCCGTACTGGATCATAGGAGGAAGTCTGGGATCCTGCGCATGGTCTGATGACCTTGTTCCCAGAGATACGGATCCTGTCAGCCGTTCTATCACAGGTTATATCAACAGACCGGACGGTATGGATTTATCCGATTCTCTGTTTGTGGTTCCGTTAATGAATGACAGCATGAGAAAAATGGCGTATGATCTGAAAAGCAGTGGACGGAAGGTATGTCTGATCGATATCCCGCCGGACAGAAAGGATCCGTATGCCGTCGAAAAATATACCGGTCAGCTGAAAGCAATGTGTGAGGCGGTATCAAAGCAGACGAAAACAAGAGTGACAAGAAAATCCGTGGCTGCTGCGATGAAAACCGTTTCCCATGCCAGGAATACCATGCGCAGGTTTATGGAAGTCTCACGGGGTCATCAAGATATCATTACCGATGCCGCAAGATTATTCGTGATCAATGCGTATTATATGATCTCTTCGCCGGAGGAATGGTGTTATCATACGGAATGTCTCATCAATGAGATAGAATACCGTTCCGGCACCTCGAAACAATTCACGCAGAAGGATCCGGCAGTCATGCTGTTAGGTTCTCCGGTTCTTTTTCCGAATGAAAAAATACCGTTTCTGGTGAGTGATTCCGGACTGATGATCAGTGAGGCGGTGGATTATGTATCCATGAAGTCATTTGTCACCTATTCCTCCCGGGCGCTGTGGGGAAGCCGTGACAGACTGATCCGGAAGATCGCTGCCAGATGGCTGGCATATGATTCCGCTCCGGCATTTGTCAGGAATGACGCATTGTATGATTATGTATCATGGTTTGTCCGGAACCGGAAAACAGAGGGTGTGATCTATCATGTCCTGAAAGGTCAGATCGAATATGACTTTGAACTGGAACGGTTTGAGACGATGCTGGCGCAATACGGGATACCGGTGTTCAGACTGGAAACCGATTATCAGTATCAGGATGTGGAACAGCTCAGAATCCGGATGGAAGCCTTTTCCGAAATGCTTACCCAGAGGAGATACAGAGAGGTGAAAAAAGCATCATGAAATCGTTAAAGAATATTATTATCACATTATCGGTCTTTGCCGGCATAGCGGCCCTTGCCTATTTTGCCTATCTGGTTCCGTTCTATGAACCGGAGACAAGCGATTTTTCCACAAGTATCGGGAAACTCCTGTCGGCGGATTATCTGACCGTTCTGATACCGCTATTTCTCATCATCGGTCTGACGACAGCCGGTATCGTGCTTGTGGTCATTCTCAGAAGAATCCTGGCTAAGACCGATAAGACACATTCACGGTTTGCCGAGGTACGGACGGGCAGACAAAAGGGGACGGCTCCCCGACAAAAGCCGGTATGGTTTATGGTACTGCGCTGGATTATCATGATCACCTTTACGGTTATCGCGATATGGGGCGGTCTGATCTTCGGAATGGGAGTATCCGGTCTGAGCATTCCGATCCTGTCCTGTCCCTGGAACACGGAAGAAATGACATCGTCAAGCTGCTATTATCTTTCTCATCTGAATGAACTGTTTGAACTGCCCTGGTATCAGATTCTGATATTCCTGGGAAGTACGGTCGGATTTATCCTGCTGTTAGGACGTGCCATCTGCGGGTTCCTGTGTCCGGTAGGCCTGATGCAGGATATCATGGACAGGATCCGCCGGAAGACAAAAACGGAAGGTATCAAAATGAACGAAAAGATGTATCGTGCCGTTACTCCTGTCAAATGGTGTCTGGTACTGATTATGATAGGCTTATGTTTTGCAGGCGGAAATTTCTGTAATTTCTGTCCGGCGGTAGCGGTAGCGCCGGTACTGGCAGGAATGAGTACCAGTCTTTATGTCAGCGGATTCCTGATGATTCTGGTGCTGATGGGAGGTTTCTTCAAGCGTAGATCGTTCTGCATGATATGTCCGTTGGGAACGATAATGGGATTCTTTCATAAGATTTCCCTGTTCCGCATCAAAAAGGATACACAGTCCTGTACGGAATGCGGCGCCTGTTATGAAGCTTGTCCGATGGGAATCAAGACGATCTACACGGAAAGAGAAAAAGTGGATGTTACTTCCGCCAACTGTATCATGTGCGGAGAATGTATCCGCTGCTGTCCGGAGGATAAAGCGCTTTCCATGACCTGCGCCGGAATCAGACTGTATACATCCTCAAGAAAAACGATCATGTCCGGATATGAACCTGATAAAAAAGGAGGGTCTGACAAATGACGGATATCAACCATGCGGAATCTTTACAGCAAAGACAGGATAAGCGGTTTATCCAGAAGGAGACCCGTACAGCGGCAAAATATCTACGCAGACTGAAAGAACTTCCGGGAGCGCCGGAAGGGATGGAACCCTTTTACCGGACACTGGAACGCATTTATGTGGAGATGGAGCCTGTCGAAAAAGAAGCCGGTCAGAAAACGATCGGTACTTACTGTGTGATGACACCGCCGGAACTGATCTATGCTGCCGGGGCAGTGCCGGTAAAGCTTTGCAGCGGAAATTATACGGCTTTTTCCATCGGCGACAGCATCGCGCCAAGAGATGCCTGTCCTCTTGTCAAGGCTGTTGCGGGTTTTCAGCAGACAGGACTGATGCCGATCTACAAGGACTGTTCCATGATGGTCATTCCCGTGACCTGTGACTGTAAAAAGAAAATCGCCGGAATGCTTTCCGATCATTGTGGCGTGATGACGATCCACATTCCCGCTTCAAGAGAGGACGAGGATCTGGAGGAATATATCAGACAACTTTATGATCTGATGGCAAGACTGGAACAAACAACGGGAAATCCGATCAGTTATGAAAGTCTGGCGCAAGGCTTCCGCAAGGTCGGTTATGCGCAGTATGAACTGTCGGAATTTATCAGGCTGAAAAAGCAGATGCCCTATCTGATCAGAGGCAGTCATGCGATGGCAATCCTCAATTCCTCTGCCTATATGCCGGCGGATGTCTGGGGAAAGGCGCTTCACAGAGTCAATCTTTCACTGAAACAGAATCTGTCGGAAAAGAAAACGGTTACCTCCAAAAAACTTCCGAGAATTCTGCTGACAGGTTCACCGATTGTCTTTCCGAATATCAAAATACCGCTTCTCATTGAAGAAATGGGCGGGATTGTTGCCGGAGACGAGACCTGTATGGGAGAACGGGGTCTCTGGGATCCGGCGGTCATTACAGACGACAGTTTTGACGGTATGATCAGGGCGCTTGCCAACCGTTCTCTGCGGCCTTGTCCCTGTCCCACCTTTGCCGACAATTCTCAGCGGATATTCCGTCTGAAACAGCTGATAAAGGAAAATCAGATACAGGGTGTGATCTATCATGTGCTCAGGGGCTGTCTTGTCTATGACCATGAATATAAGCGTATCGAGAACGAATTGGGACAGCTTGGGATCCCGGTGATACGACTGGAAAGCGACTATAACGAAGAGGATATCGAACAGCTGAGAATCCGCATAGAGGCGTTTATCGAACTGATCAAGCTGAAACAGGCTCCGGAAAAGCCGGCAGCGGTACGCAGAAGTTTCTGAGGAGGGATTATGATGGGAAAATACTATATAGGACTTGACGGCGGATCGACTTATCTGAAAGCGGCGCTGATCGGTCATGGACGGGTGATCGATACCATGGTGCGCAGTACCGGTATTGATAACAACGGTACCGCTAAAAACATAGCGGTTGAACTTTGCCGGCGCAATGTGCTTTCGCCCTCCGATATCGGATATATCATGGCCACCGGCTACAGCAGAAAAATATTGGAAGTGGCTGATGACGATATTTCGGAGATAACGGCTCATGCTTACGGGGTACGGCTGACGGCTCCTCAGAAATACCGTCCCGGTATGATCATCGATATCGGGGGACAGGATTCCAAAATTATTTATCTGGACTCGGGCTATGGCGTCAAGAATTTCAGTATGAACGATAAGTGCGCGGCAGGTACGGGGAAATTCATGGAGGTCATTGCGCAGATTCTCGAGACTACGATCGATCAGGTAGGACCGCTGTCGCTCAAAGCAACCAATCCCTGTGATATTAACAGTACCTGTGTGGTATTTGCCCAATCGGAGGTCATTTCCCTGGTGGCAAGAAAGTATGACCGGTGTGATATTCTTGCCGGAATGCACCAGTCGATGGCGAAACGTATTATCAAGATGATGAAAAAGACCGAAAAAGGCGGAGATATCCTGATGACCGGCGGCGGAGCATTGAATATCGGATTGCACCACGCCTTTGAGGAAGAACTGATGAGAGACGTATATGTTGCACAGTATCCGCAGTTTAACGGGGCGATAGGCGCCGCGCTGATCGCAAGCGAGAGGGGTTGAAAGAATGGTATTAACGGTTTTTACGGAAAGTCTGACAGCGGCTGCTTCTGTAGGAATGGGATGCGGGACTTGCTGCGGTTCCGGAATCAGTACCGCCTTGTATGGCTATCTGACAACACATATGAAAAATATGAAGCAGTCATTTTTGGGGTTTTGCGAGTTCTTTCTCGGAAAGTTCCTTGCAGTCATCACACTTTGCGGGATCGCTTCTGTTGTCGGGAGTAATATTATCGATGAAAACGGTTGTGTGTTCGGGGTCAGAACAGGACTGATTGCTGACAGTGTCATGCTGATCATGGGAGTATGGCTTCTGATAGGATGGATCAGGGAACAGAAAGGACATCAAAACTGCGGTTCCTGTAAGGGCTGCAAGGAAGACCGGCCTCAAAAGACGAAATATCAGAAATCAAATCATGCGGCTCTCATCGGTATGGGAATCAGCTATGGAGCTTCCCCCTGTGCGCCGTTGATTCTGATAACGGGTTATGCAGCTTCTCTTCCGCTGGGCTATGCCGTACTTTCAGGAGCGGTATTTGCCATAGCAAGCACTGTTTCTCCGATGCTTTTCATGCTGTTTCTCTCCGGGATTCTTGCCGGAAAAATGTATCGGGAAATCCCTCATTATCTGAAATGGTTCAGACTGGGCTGTTATATTCTGCTGATCGGATTATTTTCTTTCAGTCTGCTGCAAGAGGTGAATCTGTTATGAGAAAAAAGAGTATTACATTATTAATATGCGTTTATGCGGCATTATGTATTTCCTATAGTGTGGTCAGCAGTGCCGTTGCGCCGTACAATGACGATCTCATTCCGATGGTCAGTCAGGAGTCTTCCCCGACATCCTCTCAGAGCGATTCCGTAACCGGCAGCAGCAGCGCTGTCTCAGAATCGGAAAACAGTCACTCCGTTGACGACAATCCTTCGTCTGATGAAACCGATCGGGAAACCGGAAATGAGTCTGTCGATACGGAATCTTCCCATGAGGAAGAACTGATAGCTGACCGGGAACCGGAAGAACAGAATCGCTATTCCGATATCGGAACGGATACGTCTGAGGAAATCAGCAACTCTTACGTCAGTGAAGATGCCGGTCAGGAACAGTCGGAGGATGAAGAGGAATACCCGGAGGAAATCAGCGACTCCTACGTCAGTGAAGAT
>CACYCN010000340.1 GCA_902772895.1 uncultured Ruminococcus sp. | reverse complement strand
CCCCGGAAAACGTACCTGCTGACTTTAGGACAGCGTCCCAACATTGAGTGGTTATGAAGTTGGAATGCTATAGGACTATTGCGAGAGTTGGCAAGATTCCGGAAATGGGAACAAAGACAAGCGTCGTTTGAAATTGTGAAACACAGAATCCTCAGCGTAGTCTGATAAAATATTTTCTCAACATCAGGAGGAATCAGGATGGAGATCGGATTGATTTTAGAAGGCGGCGGTAACCGGGGAGTCTATACAGCCGGTGTACTGGATGTACTGATGCAGAATCAGATTTATTTACCGATTACTTATGCGGTCTCGGCAGGGGCCTGTAATGCCATGTCCTATCTGTCGAAACAGGAAAAAAGAAGTTATCGGATTTTTACCGAATATGCGTCAGATAAGCGTTACAGCAGTTGGATGCTTTATCTGAAAACAGGAAGTCTGTTCGGATTTGACTTTATTTTCAGAGAATTATCGGATAATTTGCTGCCGTTTGATTATGACGAATTTTACGGAACTTCCATGCGGCTGAAGATTTTTACCACGGACTGTGAGACTGCAAAACCTGTTGTATTCACCAATAAGGATATGGATCATGAACTACGACCATTGATTGCAACTTCATCCCTTCCTGTCATTGCCAACATCGTAGAATTTCAGGGGCATAAACTGTTAGACGGCTGTGTAGCCGCACCGATTCCGATCGATCATGCCATCCGTGACGGAGTGACAAAAAACATTATTATTCTGACAAGAGACCGAACTTATAGCAAGCCCAGCAAACCGGATTTTCCGCCGTTCCTGGTGAAATGGAAATACAAAAAATATCCTGAACTGGTAAGCGCTATACTGCAGAGGTATCGGATCTATCAGGCAGAACGTGAGTTATGCTATCAGGAGCAGGAAAAAGGTAATGCCGTTGTGATTCAGCCGTCCAGTCCGATTGTCATGAAACGGCAATGCCGGGACAGCAGTAAGATGAAAGAAATCTATCAGATGGGTGTCAGAGATGCCAGTGAACGTCTGACAGAAATCAAACGGTTTATCACAGTGAACTCATAAGTTCAAAAAGCACTTCCCGTCAGGTTTTGCCGTTGAAGCGGGAGTGTTTCCGGCGGTTGAGAGGAGCATATCATGAATTCCAAAAAGAAGAGTTTTCACGACATCCCGGAAAAACAAGAGAAAAAACAAGATCATCAGCAAGTGCATCAGGAAAAAAATCGTTTTCTGCAGCGCCGATCTTCATTGCCGATGTCAGAATCCTTTTTACTGGGAGCATTACTGACAGTCGTTGGTGGTTATTTCGATGTTTATACCTATATTACCCGCGGCGGTGTATTTGCCAATGCCCAGACCGGTAATATTGTCCTATTAGGCATCAATCTTGCCGACGGCGATATTCTTCAGGCATTATCCCATCTGATTCCGATCCTAGCATTTGTTCTGGGTGTTTTTACGGCGGAATTCCTGCATAAGCGTGACAGGACTTTTCCGGTTCACTGGCGGCAGGCGGTCATTGCCCTGGAAATCATCACCGTAGCCATCGTCGGATTTATGCCCACATCAGACAGTCGATGGGATACCTGCAATATGATTGCCAATGTCATTATTTCCTATGTATGTTCGTTACAGGTACAAAGTTTCCGGAAGGTACACGGTATTGTCTGTGCCACTACCATGTGTACCGGCAATCTCAGAAGCGGTACCGATCAGTTAATACAATATAAGTCCACCGGTCAGAAACAGCATCTCAAAGACGGTCTCAAATATTATGCAATTAATCTGTTTTTTATTGTAGGAGCCATCATCGGCGTTTATGCCGCCAGATTTTTCGGAGGCTACTCGATTCTGTTTTGTCTGATCCCCTTGTTTTTCGTATTTCTGCTGATGTTCCTGACAGAGCGTTTTCCGCAATCCCACTGAACAGCCAATATATATGTCATCGGCTACGCTATTCTTGATTCAAAACCCTCGTCTCTGTATCCTGACCAGTACCGCTTTTTAAAAATGATAATCCTTCACAAAGTCAATCAAATCCTATCGTTTGATCCATCAAACAGAAAATTAATCACGACAAGAACCGGAGAAGAATCATCTTCCCCGGTTCTTTCTTATCAGGATTCTTTACGATAGAACGGATAGGTATCCTGTGCGGCAAACCATCCGTCTTTGCTGTAGTAGCTGACAAAATGGAGCGGAATCCCGTCGGCATAGGGTTCGGCCTGACGCTTGATTTCTTCATATACGGCATCATTCAGTCCGACAGCATCGATAATTACCAGATAGCCGGACATATGATGGACGGTAATCCCCTTCAGATATACTTTCTTGATAGCATCCAGCTTTGAACAGACTTCTGTCATTTTCCGGATGAAGGGATCCGGAACAAGGGTGAGATTGAAATAAATCGGCTGTGACGCATCTTCTTCCTGATCGGAAGGCTGAACAGGTTCATTCAGAATAACGGTAGCATCCGAATCATCATAGTCTGTCTCATCACCATAAACCGCCTCCTGCGCCGATGTCGAATCCGGCTTCGTTTCTCCCGCTGACGCAGGAACAGGCATATTAAGCAGCACCGTCGCCTCCGGTTCTGTATATGCTCTCTCGGCATAAACCGGATTCTGCGGCATCTGTTGTGGTTGCTGCGGCTGTTGCATCGGCTGTGACGTTGCCGTTTCTAACTGCGGCGACTCCGTATTCTGCGGCGGCAGGTCTAAGATTTCCGTCGCATCATACGGATCAAAATCTACTTCCGGTTCTGGTATCGGAGTCGTTTCAGGTTCCGGTGTCGGTATCGGTT
>CACYCN010000339.1 GCA_902772895.1 uncultured Ruminococcus sp. | reverse complement strand
TTTGTGTGATACTTTCAATTTCCGGTTTTTCGAGGGTCAGTTTGGTTGGTGAGTTTTCATTTTTCATTTCAATCTGCTCCCTGTCACAAGATACGGTCTCATTCTGATTACTACCTCATTGTACCATATCTTCTCACCTATTTCAACGGAAAACAATGCCTCAATATGGTTAACCATCCCGAATTCAACATATCTTTCATAAAGAAGAATCAGCCAGCAAAAATTCCAGCGATCCTCAGTTGCAAAGCGGAAGTGTTTCTAATATGATAGAAAGAGAAACAAACTAATCTCCATGGGAGTGTGCCAGATGAATATTGAACAACTCGACCCTGCCAGAATACTGATTTCCCTTTGCAACCAGGATCTGGAACAATATGATGTCACCTTTGATACGCTCGACTGGAAGGAACGACATTCCCGGAATGTAATCCGTGAACTATTGCATTATGCCGCCGATGTGACCGGAATCAATCTGAATCAAAAGAAACTGATGATTGAAGCATTACGTTATGATAACGGTTGTCTGCTGTTAGTAACGATCAGAGAATCGCCGCATCGTAAACGCTATCGCATCCGGCGGTATCATCAGGCCAATGCGTTCTGGTTTTCCGATCTGGATCATTTTTTGTCCTGTATAAAGGCATTATATCGTTTTCCTGCCATCCGTTATCCCAGTTCGGCATTTTCTGATAAAAAAGGATATTATCTGATTATCCATTCTACAGAAGGAATCCAAAGCGGTTATCTTCATACGGTCATGGAATTCTGCAGCGGCAAAGTAAACGGTAAATGGCTGCCTGCCGTATTATCAGAACACGGAACGGTTCTGGCAAGAAAAAACGCTATTCAGCGAATCGGAAAAGAACTGCACTAAAACGGCACCGAAACAGACATTATAAAATAATGCCGGTGTTTCGGTGCCGAAGAACATATTATTTTTCTGAATCAGAGTGTGACGTGCGAGGTTTGAAGATCCCCTTCTGATTATTGTAGAAGTACATCAGAATTGCCATGGCACAGATAATGGCATAGCCGATAAAGCTATAATAATCCGGCAGTTCACCGAGAATAATGACCCCCAGCAATGTCGCAAAGATAATCTGGGAATAGTCATAGACGGAAATCTCCCGTGCCGGCGCACGGCAATAAGCGGCAGTAATACTGAATTGGCCGCCGGTTGCGGCAAGTCCTGCGCCTAAAAGCATCAATACCTGCCACCATTCCATGGGATGATAATCAAAGATCAGAAACGGCAGCATTGTCAGACAGGAAAATGCCGAAAAGAAAAATACAATCAACGGACCGTTTTCGTTTCTTTTTCCCAGGATCCGGACGAACGTATAGGCAATTCCGGCACACATACCGCTGCAAAGTCCGATGGCTGCCGGAAAGAGATCGACATTCTGAAACGACGGCTTGATGATAAACAGTGTACCGATAAAAGCAACGCTGACCGCTAACCCCTGAAAAAACGTCAGTTTTTCTTTCAGAAGCAGTAACGAAAAAATTATCACAAAAAACGGTGACATTTTATTCAGGATAGAAGCGTCCGCTAACGGAATATGATCCAGCGCATAAAAATTACAGACAATGCCGACTGTTCCGAACAGGGAACGGAGTAACAGGAATTTCAGATTTCCTTTTTTCCAGTGAAAGGAACTTTTCGAACGCAGTAATACGGCTGCCGCAAATACAACGGCTACCGCATTCCGGAAAAAACTTTTCTGAAAGGACGGAATATCTCCGGAGAGCTTGACGAACAGATTCATCACTGCAAAGCAGAAGGCTGACAGAATAATCAGAAGAATCGCCTGATTCCTTTGATTCAGCTTTGTCATGATGATCACTCCCTACGATCAGAAAATAAGTTTTTAGAAAAGAGTTCCTTCCGGAAAAATTATTCAAGGAAACTGAGATTGGGGTCTGTTGCCATATTGTCGATGGAATAGAGAATCAGAACTGCGTCAGCCGCCTCTTCCTCAGCTAACTGGGACACGGGCTTTTTATAGTAACGCAGGTCAACCATGACGATTTCACGATAATTCTGTGAGAGGAACGGTACAATACAGTGACCATAGGAATCTTTTACCACGATCAGCTTTCCTTCCGGTGCATTGGTATTGGTAACTCGGACAAAGCTATGGTTACCGTCCAGGAATACCGGATATTTATCCATGTTTTCAAGCTGATCCCGGAAGAAATAGCTGTTATTCTGTTTTGCGTCACTGCCGTCCTTGATTTCAACCGTTACGGAATCCTGAGGCTGTTCACGGTTACTCCAGAGTTCTATCTCATCCGGTGTCACAAACCAGAGCGCTCCCTTGGAATAAGAGGTTCCATAGAAATCTTTAACCGTCACCTTATCAAAGGAAGATTCCGTAACCGGAGAATAACCCATGGTTTCGGAAAGCAGACGATAACACTCATAAGCGCCTTTGGAAGTCCAGTGATGGTCTGTTTTATAATAGAGCTGATCAGCGGATTTTTGCCGGAATGTCTCTGTAACATCCGTAAAGATCACACTGTCTGCGACTACGTTTTTGAACTCGTTGATCATATCCTGATCGTGGTACTCTTTGTGCAGAACCGGCAGTTTATCGTTATTGATAAAGCCGGAGGACGGTATCAGTGTCATATAGACAGGAATATCGGATTCGTCAGCATATTCCTTGATAAACCCGGCATTTTTCAGAAAATCTTCCGTTTGCTGTGTCGGTGACGGGAACAGATAACCGTCAGATCCGAGAAAAATACCGTTTTCTCCGTTACGCCCGGAAAGAAGATTATAATCGGCATTCAGACCGACAAAAAATTCACGGGCAGGAAAATGGTCGGAAAGATAGGTATCCAGATTATTCTGGAAATTGCCGTTAAGCAATGTTTCGGTATTCAGTTCCGGGAACTCGGCAAGGGAACGTTTTTCCTTTTCTGAGAAAGATTCCTTCGGAAGGACGATCAGCCGAATCATAAAAGTGAAGATAAATGCACAGAATATCCACGTTGGCAGATACAGAAAAAATTTCTTGCGTTTCATACGTTCTCACCCTCCCTCAGAATTTGAAATACAGGAACGGATTGTAGGAACTGCTGATCAGAGAAGCGGTACACAGACCAAGTGACAGTACACAACCTACATTATCGATCACAAGAAGCACAGGCTTACTCTTGATTTTATGATAAATCGTAGCAAACAGCGGCGTTGAAACAAGGGCAGCCATTACTAAGATCGGCACATAGGAAAGCACTTTATAAGTAACGTCACCGGTCATCATGAAGCCATCCGAACCGAACATCCGTGACAGGAACACACCCATCTCACCCATGTCTTCAAAATAGAACAGTACCCAGCCGAAGACAATGAGAATCAGAGAATAGAGATGTGTGATAAAGGCAGGGGCTTTTTTCAGAAGCTTCAGCAGGAAAGTTTTTTCCAGTGCCAACAGGAAACCGAAATAGACACCCCAGAGAATGAAGGTCCAGCTGGCGCCGTGCCAGAGACCTGTCAGGAACCAGACAACGCTCATATTGATAATCTGCCTTCCCAGACCTTTCCGGTTGCCGCCAAGTGGGATGTAGACATATTCCCGGAACCAGGTTCCCAATGAAATATGCCATCTGCGCCAGAACTCGGTAATACTTTTGGAGATATACGGATAATCGAAGTTCTTCATGAAATCGAAGCCGAACATCTTGCCCAGACCGATCGCCATATCGGAATAACCGCTGAAATCGAAATAGATCTGGAACGTATAGGCAATGATGCCGACCCATGCGCCCAATGCACCGGAAGAAGCACCGCTTTCCCGGATGCTGTCCCAGAGGTTGCCCATTTCATTGGCAACCAATACTTTCTTGGCAAGACCGATCAGAAACAGCTTGACACCGTCCGTAAACTGCTGCAGGTTTTCACGACGGTTCATCAGCTGTTCGGCAACATCGGAATACCGGACGATCGGTCCGGCAATCAGCTGGGGGAACAGTGATACATAAGTACCAAAAGTAATGATGTTCTTCTGCACTTTCACGGTATTGCGATAAACGTCAATCGTATAGGACATCGTCTGGAAGGTGTAGAACGAAATACCGATGGGCAGCGATACCTGAAGGATTGGTATGTTCAGGAAAGGCATCACAAAATTCAGCGTCTCACCGATGAAGCCGGCATATTTGAAGAAGCCGAGCAGTCCCAGGTTCAGAATGATCGCAACAATAAAGATTATTTTGGGGATAATACGGTTTTTCTTTGTTTCGACACCGTGTTTTCCCTGTTTTCGGGTAACGCCGATCAGGATGGCGGCAAAATAGTTAAGCAATACTGAAACCAGCATCAGCAAAACCAGCATCGGTTCACCCCAGGAATAGAATATCAGGTCAACAATAAATAATGTCAGATTCCGGAATTTCCTCGGAGTGATATAATACAGCGCCAGCGTGACCGGCAGAAACATAAATAAAAAGATCAGACTTGAAAATACCAAACAGATCCACCACCGAATTCAGAATGATAAACACTTGAAAACAGCAGACAATCTGCCAGCGTCAGTCATAAACCTGCCGCATTTGTCTGCTGTCTCCGGAATTATGAAAATTTATAATCAGATTGCTTCCTTAATGATACTCTCAATCGTATCTGCGCTGGCAGAAATGATGTAATATACATACATACCTTCTGTCTTTACCTGTGCTGCCTCGATGATAGCAGCCTGGTCAGGGGTATAGTTCTTGATAACGTTGTAGAGGGAGTCAATATTATTCTGGAATTTTTCCTGAATCACCGGAATATCGTCCTCTGTCTTCGCCTTGATAACAATGAACTGCTCCTGATT
>CACYCN010000338.1 GCA_902772895.1 uncultured Ruminococcus sp. | reverse complement strand
TTATAATAAACGGTGTTATTGATGGTCTCATATTTCTTTTCTTTGATATAATCGTTGAACATATCATCCCATTGTTCCAGATAATTCTTGTAATCCGTCTTGTCCATGATACGGATGGAAACGGCATTTTGCTGTTTGGGGTCAAAATTCTGATCCAGAATTTCTGTAAAGCGTTCCGGCACGTTACTGCCTGCTTCAATGGTCAGATGATTCATTTTATGATAATTATACTGATCGGAATGACATTCCGGCAATCCCATGGCTGCAAAATGACTGTCGGTTTTTCTTGTCTGGAAGATGCAGTCGTCATCCACATTCAGCAAGCCGTATAACGGAAGGAATGCAGCATCAGGACTGGTTTTCATATTGTCGGCGGTGAGATCGACATGATAATATTCGCCGTCAATTTTTACGATATTCCAGGAATGACTTAAATATACGGCGTCATTATCCCATAGCGGGACACCGACTACGGTGATACACTCCACGCCTAACTTTCTCAGACACATCATGAATGTCTTGCTGATTCCTTCACAGCGGCCTCTGTTTTTGACCAGTACGCCATACACGGAACCCGCATCGCCTTCTGTCTCCAGATAGACACAGTTGCTGAAGATCATATCATAAACGTATTTTTCTTTCTCAAAATCGGATTGATCGCCTGCTTCCCTGACTATGGAATCCAGTACTTTATTGACCTCTTCCTGGTTTTTCTCATAGTCCTTCTGTTCCATGTTATAGAACAGTCCCACTCCGCTGACGCTTGTTTCATCATTGGAGGTATAGATGGGGGCATAATCCCCTGTCAGATGAATCAGCTCCGGACAGTCATAATTCAGAAACCACATGACCTTATCAAGGGTTCCGGAAGGAATGGCTTCCGGAAAATCGGCTTGTTTCCCGAAATCCAGAGCGGTATGATACAGCCGGATAAAAACTTTCTTTTCTTCTTCGGACAGTTTCTGATAATAGTATTTCTCTTCCGGGTTTTCGATCACGGAAGGGTCTTCCATCGGGTCGGAAGATTCTTCCGGACTCTGAACGGATTCCGTGGAGACCTCACTGCTTGCCGCTGCAGCGGAACTCTCGTCGGAAGAAGCAACGGGAGACGATTTTTGAGCCTCCGTTGAGAAACTGCCGGAACAGCCGCTTGAAATTGCTGTCAGAAGAATCAATGCTGCCGCAATAGCTGCGTATTTCTTCATAACGATACCTCGTTTCAGTTTGATCGGGTCCTGCCGGTGCCGGCATTGGGATAATAGGGCGTATCGGAAGACGAATCCGGTTCTTCGTATCCGGAATAAGGAGCAAAGGGATCATAAGGAGTATCCATCGGGTTATTGGAATAGGAACCAGACGACGGAGCATTATCATAACCGGAGTAGGAAGCGTTCGGATCATAGGGAGCGTCCATCGGATTATTGGAATAGGAGCCTGATGATGAAGCGTTATCATAACCGGAATAGGAAGCGTTCGGGTCATAGGGTGCATCCATCGGGTTATTGGAATAGGAGCCTGATGACGGAGCGTTATCATAACCGGAATAGGTACCTTCGGCGCTATAGGAAGCGTCATTCATTTTCTGATCGTATTCATACAGGGCATTGTAATCCATATCACTGCCGCCGAAGGGGTTAAGATCAACATTCGGATCCTTTCCGTCATATCCTTCATAGCTTTCAGCTGCCGGATCGGGGATCTCATTGCCGGGAAGATTCTCATTGGGATGGGCCTTGAGCCATTCGTCACGGTTTCTGACAAACTCCCTGTGCTGAAGGAACCGGGAAGCAAATATCGCCGATGCCAGTGAAGCTACGATTCCGACGGAAAACAGAACATATAAAACGGTCCGGTAATGAGGCTGAGGGATATCGTCATAATAGAAGACTCCCGGGTTATTCTCGTCATATTTGACAGTCAGCTTATGATTGATATCGGTTTTCGGCACATCAAAAAGGGGATAGTTATCATAATGTTCACGTTCATTGACCTTGATCGATACCAGAACATTATAATGTTCGGTGACAACACCGTTTTCGTCGGCGGAAGAATAGGAATTCAGTTCTTTCACCACGGCTTCTACCCGTTTCATTTCAGGGTCCGGAGGCGTATTATTCTGGATATCGTGTGTAATTGTCAGATGCAGCAGCACGCCGAAAATCAGCATGATGATACAAAAAAAGATCAGGTAAAAATATTTCATTCTCATGAGAGCCCGGAGTTTTTCCAAAACTGACACCACCTAAATAGTATACCAGTATCATCATAATATAAATTGACGAAAATTTCAATAATACAATTGATATTTCTTGAATCAAGTTTGAAATATTCATAATATTATCGCTGATCTGTCACTGTCAGTGGGGGCGGGTTCGTTTCTGTACTTCCAACTGGTCTCAGCGGATGCAAGCGTATTGGCATTGATGTGACAGTTATGACAGATCGATGGACAGGAAACGGGAGAAACTTTCCATGGAAAAATCCCGTAAAGTAAATTACTTTACAGAAAAATGAAGGTTTCTTT
>CACYCN010000337.1 GCA_902772895.1 uncultured Ruminococcus sp. | reverse complement strand
CGAAACGCCGAAAATAGTACCGGCTCTTGGTAGAAACTGCAAATGACACTCGAAAACGGGAAAGTACATTTTCAGGGATTCAGGGGAACTTTTTCGCAAAAGTCCTGTATCTTGTCACGTCTTGCCGCACGAAACGCCGAAAATAGTACCGGCTCTTGGTAGAAACTGCAAATGACACTCGAAAACGGGCAGGTACGTTTTCGGGGGTCCAAGGGAACTTTTTCGCAAAAGTCCTGTATCTTGTCACGTTTCGCCGCGCGAAACGCCGAAAATAGCACCTACTCTTGGTAGAAACTTCAAATGACACTCGAAAACGGGAAAGTACGTTTTCGGGGGTCCAGGGGGGACTTTTTCGCAAAAGTCCCCCCTGGTTAGTCACTGACACTGTCAGGATCTGATTCCAGATCTGAGACTTCCGACTGTTGTACAGACGGCTTCTGTACTTCTTCCTTGCGGTTTTTTCTGCGTTCGAGGAAATACGTGATTCCCAGCAGGATCAGCATTCCCAGCGAAACACCTCTTAAAATATTGCCATACACTCCGGTTGTCATACTGATCTGTAAGAAATCATTCAGGAACCACCAAACACCGGCAAAAAGGAAATAAATGCACAAGACATAAATCACTTTGCTTTTTTTCCGGAACTTCGTGAACAGCAGCACTGCCATCAGAATCCAGAGAGTGCAATATACATACCCCATCTTCTGTACCCCCTCTTATTTTATTTCCTTACTTTTTTTCTGCCTGAACTTTTCCTTGGATTCCATCAGAATACTCAGCAGGAAATAGACACCGATGATAATCAGACCAATATAATGAATAATCATCATAAACATATTATCCGGCGAAATCTGATTGAAAATATAATCCATCAGCAGCCAGACTCCCTCAAACAAAAACAGCAGCGCGACCTGACGGTAAAACTTAAAGGTTCTCATCTTCGGCGTGTACATCATCGTAGCAATCACCAGACAAAACACAGCTGCAATAATAGCCAGAAGCATCAGGCAAAACCTCCCTATTCCAACCGGACTTTCCCGGCACATATATATTTATTATATCGCCTCTGACAATTAATTGCAAGCATTTCATGAAGGAATCCGCTTTTTTCCTGACATTTTCTCTGAATCGTCATCCCAACATTTCTTCCGGATGTTCATTGTCATCCGATTCACAGGTTCATCTTTTTTCAGACAGAAAAAACGGACATCCGAAGATGTCCGTCTGATGAGTGACGACTCAGTATTAGTAAGTAATATCCTCTGATACACCATCCAGAATGTAGATGGTTACATCACGGCGACCAAAAATGCAGCACTCGTCAAAGGTGTTGTAGAACAGGTCAACGATAATCAGATTATCCATCAGTCCGCCGCCGGTATCACCGGCTACCGCATAACCGTAATCGATTTCACCGTCATTGGAAACGATATACATAATCGTACCATAGGGGATGATATTAGGGTTAACAGCGACAACACCGGGACGAGCGGTTCTGCCGGTTGCCGTCCAGGAGCCGGCGGGCGCATAATAAGCGGTACCGGAACCTGTCAGTACATTGGTATAAGAAACCTCTCTGCCGATAGAGTCGGTAATGGTCTGAGCAGTTTCATTAACAGTCAGGCTGCCGTTAGAAGTCACACGAGCAGCTACTCTCTGAGCGGTACCTGTCAGAACGACCTGATCGACAGGATTCTTCGTAACGGTAGTGCTGACGGTTTCCACAGACTCCACTTCACCGTTGACAAGCTTTTTCTTTTCAACGATAGTACGTTCCCCTTCCTGACCCTCTGTTTTCACAGAAGACTCGCCTTCATAAAGGGTTTCCGTCTGCTCATAGACCGTCTCAAAGCCGATAGTTTCCACTCTGGTTTCGGTCTTATATTCTACCTTCTTGATCTCGATGGACATATCGTCTTCGACCTTGTCCTCGACATCGACATTGATAATATCCTTTTTGCCAAGAGTAATATTCAGATACTTCAGAGCTTCCTTAACGGTGCCCTCAGGTACTTCTTTACTCATTTCCTTACCTCTGAGGTTAACATTGATCTTTACTTTCTTCAGCACAATTTCCGTTTCGACCTCAGAGCTTTCCAGCGCAGCCAGAGAAACAGACTCATTTTCGCTGAGCGTCATACCGGCAGTGAGCAGAGCTTCTGCCACAGAAGTTTCGTTGAACTTCACATCTTCCTTTTCGGACTTATCCACATTAGCGGCTCTGAGGATAGAAATATTGATACCGTTGCTGCCGTCATCGGTGCGAACGAGCTTATCATCTTCACCCAGAGTAATACCGGTATTTCTGAGGATAGACTCCGTATCAGAATTGATCGTATTAATCGTCAGTGTCTTATCGCCGTCGGTCACAGTAACCGTCTTGGACATAGCTGCAACAGAAACAGCAGCGGTCAGGCAAACCGTACCCATCAGAGCAACAGATAAGATTTTTTTCAAGCCGGGACGGTTTTTCTTAGAACTGTTCATAACATAATCTCCTTACATATGCCTGTGATTAAAAATTTGTAACCACACATTAGCAACAGGCGTTTTTCACTCGATGGTGCTATTATAACCCGATTCTTCGTGATTGTCAAAAAAATATCCGCCAACTTTTTATACATCTTGCACAACAGGCATCTTTTACCACCTCGGAAACAAGCAATTTAATTGCCTTTTTGACCCAATATTCCCTTTTACGGGACGAAAGAATCACTTTTTTTCTGTGCAATTCGTAAAAATCCGATTACAAATTTGTTACAATGTTGCCATCATCGTTGATTTTTGCAGTATTTCAGTCACATTATTCCGGTAAAGTTCATTAAAACGCCGATCATTCCTCATATTTTTGTTATGACAGTTCCGTGAAATATTTCCTCATAACAGAAATCATTTTTTTCTGCTGCAGGGCAGATTCTTCCGGATTTCATTTTCCGAAACCCATAAATTCCGCTATTTTATCAGCATTTCCCACAAAATTCGTTCTTTTGTTCGTTTCGGTGGGTCATCGAGAGCGAATCCGTAGGATTCTTTCAAAAATTACACCAATAGTTACAACTTTGATAATAATATCCGCAAAAAAAGAGCAGAGACATCAATCTCTGCTCCATGGGTTCAATCTTTCGGTTCAGAACCATCCTCTTCCGACATACCGTTTTCGATGATCGTATCCACTGCCGCCAGCAGCTCACGATACTTATCCAGCATAAATTTGAGATAATCCCTACCCTCGTCCGTGATCGTATAATAATTTCTGGTTCTGTGGCTTTCCGTAATCTCCTGAGAATACTCGGTCACATATCCCTGCTGCTGCAAACGATACAGTACAGGATACAGAAAATTCATTTTATAGGTACTATTGCTTCTCTTTTCCAATTCCTGTGATAAGCTATACACATACATTGGCTTTTCATTCAGAAGCAACAGCGTCATCATCGGACTGGTTGCTCTCTTAAAAGTGTCCTCAAATGAACACCTCGAGTCCTTTCCACCCGTTCTTCCCATATAATTCACTGCCCCTTAACCTTGAAAAGTCCTTAAAAGAATTTATTTTATACTACCAAATAATGTTATTTCTTTCAAGACATATTACGTAAACTTGTTATGAATAAATAGTAAATAAACTTTGTATATAACCTTAAAAATTTTCAAGGTTAGTCAAAAAAACACCTTTGACTCTCCAACAGCAACCGTTCAGAGCAAAAAGCGTGCAGGATTCCATTTTCTTCCAATTCTTCCAGAGCGTTATTCCGGTACCGGACTCCCACATTTTCTGCATCACTCACTCACAAAGCTCACCGTTTTCTGAAGCATGCAATCCCAGTTCCGCCTCATCCCATTCTGAATAGTGATATATAAAGCGAGTTTATCCATCATCGATCCTTCTGAAGAAAACACACTCCACCGTCATATAACTAACGATAGAGTGTGCGCATTAACGGTTCAGAAATTATATCCGTTCATTCCCCAGTAGCGTACTTCCTCATATTTCACATAAATACGTCCCGGAGCAATTCCCAGAATCCCGGCAATCAGTTCTGTCAGCCGTGCCGTCAAGGCATCATAGGCCTGTGCCGACGCGCTTCCATACAGCTTGACTTCTACCATGGCGCAGGGGGCATCGTCACCTTTGAAATACATCCGGCAATTGTCCTCAAAATTGAGCATCAGCCACGCTTCACTTTTTCCGATCAGAGTAATTGCTTTACCGAATTCCGTTTTCAAAGATACTTCCTGTTCCTTGGTAATCGCCGTACTGACCTTTGTGTTGATAAATGGCATTTCCATCATCCTTTCCGTCATTCTAAATTTATGAATCATCCATCCGCAGTCAGACTGCATTCATGTCCCGTTATGCGTTCAGAGTCTGTCAATATTATCCGTTGCTTTATACCGGCAAAGCAGATAGCTGATGATCGTGAGAAGCATCAGCAGAATCAACAGTATGAGAATCATCATAATCGACCCGATACCGGTAAACCTGAAAATCAGATAAGATCCTCCGCAGATGATGCCCTCCAGCAATATAGCCAGCGCCATATTAAAGAAAATATTATAGTTTCCTCTCAGGGCATTCAGTTCATTATCCCAGATCAGCTTCGGATTCACGGAATCCATGAAGATACCGAAATAGGAAGCAAAAATGACCGATAACAGACTGATCAGACAACAGAACACCATCAGTTTAATACCGATATTCAGATACAGGGACGCCGCAATGACATAAATCATCATGCCCGTACCGCTGATAATGATACTCACCAACGCCTTGATATTGATCTGCGCCATATATGACAACGGGATATACTTCATAAAAGCGAAGTGTTTTCCTTCACGGGTAAGCGCCGATGAAGCAATACTGTTTGCCGCCGTGACCAGCACCGATACGGCGGAGATTCCCAGCACATAGAGCAGTACCGTTTCCTGATCTCCGTGATGGATGCCATAGATAAAGGATTCCAGGAAATTTGTTTTTCCCTGCAGGAAATAGATCAGCAGCAGGAAGAGCGGCCAGATCAGATTGATCAGCACACAGTTCATAAAATAGGCAGGGGTCCGGAAAAGGATCCGGAACTCTTTTTTGAAATAAGTCACCGACGGTCGATGGGAACGCAGGGAAGCCACTTCTTTTTCCATCGAGCGCTTCCGGGAACGGCTGCTGCCATTGATTCCGACAACCGTTTTAAAATAGACCGCCTGAGCGATCAGCATAAACGCCGCAATTGCCAGAACGTTATATCCGATATAGAACAGTAAATTCACCAGGGTATTATTGACGGTTGCACTCACCAGCCAATGAATCTGAGGAAAGATCAAATTCATCGTTCCCAGCAGGGCATTATTGGGGTCAGCAATCGCACCCACCAGATGTTGGGTATCCAATCCGCCGCTCTGAGCGACAATGATGACCAGTCCGATAATGACCAGAAATGTCAGCAGACCGGTCAGTTTATTAACGGTATCCTTACTTTTGATAAATCCCGTCAGCAGCATTACCAGCATACAGATCACCGCGCAATAGGCAAGCGGTACAACAGGCAGCGTCAGCATTCCGAACACGGCAATGATCCATGTATAGAACGGCAGCCCGGCAGCAATGATATATCCGGCAAAAACCGCAATAATAATAATGAATTCCATGATACTTTCGCTGATCAACGCCGCAGTGAACTTTGACGCAATAATCTGATAGGGTTTCAGCGGAAGCGGCAGCAGATTTTCGATATCTCCGGAGAAATAGAACACACTGAAAATAACATTCAGTCCGAATACAAACGAGAATACCGAAACCAACTGTAAAAACATTTCAATTCCGTTCTGTCCTGAGCCGACTTTCAGCAGCTCACCTGTCAGGGAATAGAGAATGACCCCGACAAAAAACGCCATCGGCAGCATAATCCCGAACACAGCGATAGCACCCATGATGCCATAAAAAACTTTATTGACCTTTTTTTCCTGGGAGCTTGGTTCTACGGCGGCGATCAGTGCCTTCACCAATTTCAGATAGATACTCATTTTTCTGTCAGCTCCAAAAAGATTTCTTCCAGCGACTCGCTCTTGCTTTGCGCCTCCAACGATTCCAGCGTTCCGTCAAACAGCAGATTCCCCTTTTTGATAACGATCACCCTATCGCAGAGTTTTTCCGCCACCTCCAGCACGTGTGTCGAGAAAAACACCGCATTACCGGCTTTGGCGTGGTCCCGCATCATCTGCTTCAGTTCAAAAGCGGACTTCGGATCCAGTCCCACCATCGGTTCATCCAGAATCCATACCGGCGGATTATGCAGCAATGCCGCCACAATCATAATTTTTTGTCTCATCCCATGAGAATAACTCATCATAGCGGAAGAAAGGGCATCCGTCAGTTCAAACCGACTGGCAAATTCTTCAATCCGTTCTTTCCGCTTATTGATCGGCACATGATAGATATCTCCGATCAGATCCAGAAATTCCTTTCCCTTCAGGCGCAGGAACATATCCGGACTGTCTGCGATATAACCGATAGAAGCCTTTGCCTTGATGGGGTCTCTGCGGATATTGAAACCGTTGACAATAATCTTACCGACATCCGCCTTGAGAATTCCGGTAATCATCTTCATGGTTGTGGTCTTGCCGGAACCGTTCGGACCGATAAATCCGACAATCTCACCGCCCTTGACATGAAAGCTGATATCGTCCACTGCGCGGACGGTTTTATTATATGTTTTTGTCACATTTTCCAGTTTGATCACAACAACCACCTCACAACCCGATTTTATCATAATTCACAGAATATTACAAGTCCTTCCTCCTGTTTTATATCATTTTCACATTATATTCCATCCGGAATGCGCTTTCCTACGATAATAATTCAGCAGGCGAAACAACTTTCAGAGAGCAGGACGAGGGAACCGTGCCTGAAAAGAGCTGTTCCGGACGCAGCCATACCGGTTACAGATAAAAAAATTATCAAAAAATCTTTACAAATTGTCATTTTTCAGTATAATATAATGAGAGGACGTATTACCATCAGCCCGCACCCGCTTTCATTTTTCAAAATCAGCTATCAGGTTCAGATAAAATCTTATCAAGAAAAGAGGAGTCCTATGAAAAAGCCAGGATTTGTTATCACAGAAACTATTTTTTCGCTGGTACTGGCAGCCTCTGTTGCGGCGGTTGCCCTACTGGCGATCGATCTGAAAACCAATCAATTCCATATTGACCGTTTCAATCCCTTTGCCACAGAAAGCTCAAAAACCGAATCGGGCAGCACCGATGAGAATTCCCGGAAGGGTGACGGAAACAGTCAGACAGAAACTTCTGTTAAAGAAGAATCTTCCAAAGCGGAAAGCAAAGCTTCTGCCGAATCCGAAAAGCCGGAAGAAAGTAAACAATCCAGTAAAAAAGAAGAGAAAGAAAGCAGTCAGGAATCCGAAGAGGAATCCGAAAAACAAGAATCCTCGGATACTGACAGCAAAACGATAAAACTTCGTTCCGAACCGAAGAACCTGAAATCTCAGCCGGAAGAACTGGAAAATGCCCTGAAAGCTTACGGTTTTTCCTTGAAAAACTCTGTCGGCGGTGATAGGATCATCTTCGTTGACACCACTTCCAGCAACGATAAGACAAAAGCGACCGTTTACTGTTATCAGAAATCGGACTCTTCCGAATACTGGTGGAACATTATCGGCAACGGGAAACCCATCACAACGGATGCCTTTATCGGTGAAAACGGCTCCAACTTTATGCCGGCATACGATTCCAAGATTACCCCCGGCGGAATTCTTCCGGTAGGACAGGGCTTCTATATTGAAAATAAACCGGATACGGATTATAGCCTTTTTGAAATCACGGAAGATACTTACTGGGTTACGGACCCGAAATCGAAATTCTATAATACACTTGTCGAAGGTACTGACAAAAAAGACTGGAAAAGCGCGATCCATATGATCGAGTCAGAAGAAACCTATCAGTACGGTCTGGTCATCGAGTATAATACCTTGTCGGTTGATTCCAAATCCGCCTCCGGCATCTTCCTCTGCTGCGGCAGCGCGCCGACAGAAGGAAGTGTGGCGGTTCCGGAGAACGTCATGAAAACCATTCTGGAATGGTTCGAAAGCGGCACCTCCGCCACGATTTTCATCCAGGTCTGATCTGCGCTCACAGCCAGATTTCGCAGACTGTAAAACGCCCTGCAATTTCCGAAAACGTACTCTCCCTTTCCGGAGACAGCATGATAACAGGCACACCATTGTTAAATGGTGTGCCTGTTTCGATTTCATATGAAATTGCATTTCATCAGGATAAGCTGACGGGAAAAGCCGGTATCACTTAACGTGAGTATAGAGATAATCTACCCAGAGTTCCATTCCTTCACTGTTCATATGATGACCAAGACCGTCAGGATCCGAACAGAGATCGTCTCTGAGATTACCGTTGCCGTCCTCTACGACAGAGGCAATATCCAGGAAGACAAAACCACGACGCTCACAAATCGCCTTTGCCTGCTCGTTATAACTGGCAATATTGGTGTTATTCAGAAAATCTTCCCGATGCTTGGAAGCAATCATCGGAGTAACCGATTCAATATAGATATTGACATCGGGATTCTTTGCCAGGATCGTATCCACAAATTCTTCCATCGCTTCCGCAGATTCATCCGGTCCCCAGGAACAGATATCATTCATTCCTAACATGATAAAGACATTGCTTTTGCCTGTCATCTGTACACCGTCATCCAGCATGACCTTCTGGCCACGATAAGACGGATGGATTCCGTATTCATCATCCAGTCCATACATTGCCGTATGGAAACCCATACACTCTCTGGCAAGGAATTCGGCGTCTCCCAGACAACCGTTATCGGCATAGTTATACAGTCCTGCGGTAACACTGTCACCGATGAATACGGCATCGTCAAACCAGCTGGCATCGACACGTTCACCGGTGATCTCCGGTGAAGTCTTGGATTCCTGCTTTTTCTCCTGAGAGGATTCTGTTTTGGAACTGTCTTCGGATCCTTTATCGGACTTTTCAGAATCTTCCGCCTCTGAAGCCCCCACCGTAACGGTACAGAAAGCCCCCAGTTCCCCGGACTTAACGGTAATATCCGCCTGACCTTCACCTACGGCAGTAATCATACCTTCTTTATCCACCGTCACGACACTGCTGTCAGTGCTTTCCCATACCAATGCGGTACTTTTGGTATCTTCCGGTGATACGGTCGCTACCGGCTGGAATTTCTGACCTACCGTCATAGTCAGTGATGTAACACTCAGTTCTATCTTCTTTTCACTATTCTGAGCAGACCCGGCTTTACTATCCGTTGTATTTCCGGAAGTCTCCTTATCATTCTGACTCTCTGTCTTTGCTTCCTGCGAAGCATCTGCCGAAGGCTGCTTTCCTTGTTCGGTGCCGGATGTCACACTGGCACCGCTTTCTGCCGAAGAACTATCCTTTTCACTGCCTCCGCAGGCGGTGCAGGTCAGCGCTACCATTAAACTCAACATTATGATCGCTGCTTTTCTTTTCATCACATTCACCTTTCTTCAATCAGTTTTCCACATTTTAACCACTTCATTATATATTGTCCTTTTCCTGTTGTCAAGGCTGCCACCTGCACAGACACGGAAATCAATTTTGTCCGGGGAGTTTTCTTGGGGGGAAACCTTTATTTAGAAAAACAAAGGTTTCCCCCCAACCCCCTTTCGAAAAAAAACCGATTTCCATGCTGCGCAGAACCGTTTTCCATTTGCAGTTCGCCGCCCCACACGGCACTGATACGCCGTTCAAGGACTGATTGATCGTCATCCGGCTGGCATAGTCACTCAGAATTTTCTATATTTCTTGACAGGACGCTGGGTTTTCTTCTTGCGCTTATAAACCGCCAGAATGATGAAATAGACAATTACCAATATGGCAATCACACTGACGGCAATGATGAACCATTTGGAAGTTACTACCATCCGTATCGCATCCAGCGCCGATAACAGTTCACTTCTGTCCACCGTTTCCGATACCACCAGATCAATCGTCACCAATTTCTGGTTCGCATAACTCAGTGTAACCGTTCCGACTTTATCGCCTTCTTTGACGGGTGCTTCAATCTTTTCCGGGATATCATAGGTCCTGTCGATACTGGAAATATCCACATCATCCGGCAGAATGGTAGAATAGCTTGTAGCGGGAGCCAGCTGAATCGTATCTTTATTCCAGGCAAATTCCAGACCGATCTCCTTGACCAGATCGTTCTTTTCGATAATCGTCTTGATACTCAGATTATCAAATGCCCATTCATACAGATTCTTGGAATCAATCATAGCACCGTTATCATAACTTTCTCCGTCTTCGCTTTCATACGGTGCGCCATAAGCCACACACAGATACGTATAGCCGCCTTTCACTGCGGTGGATACCAGACAGTATCCCGAATCGTTTCCCGTCGAACCGGTTTTGATACCCTTGGCATAGTCATAATAATAATCGCCGCCGCGTACCGGGTCGATCATCCAGTTTGTCGTTACAAGATACCGGTCTTCGCCGATACAATCCGAAGTCGCTGTATTGGAGATTTCAATAAAATATGGCAGCGTCATTGCATACTTAGTAATTTTCGCCATATCGCTGACCGTTGTATAATGGTTCGGATCGTTCAGACCGTGAGGATTTGCAAAGTGTGTTCCTTTACAACCAAGTTCCTGTGCTTTCTGGTTCATCATTTCTACAAAAGTATCAATACTGCCGTTTCCGATATAGTCTGCCAATACCATTGCGGCATCGTTGCCGGAGGGAATCATCAGACAATTCAATAACTGGTAAATACTCAGCTGTTCATTTTCCTTCAGACCTGCCATAGAACTTCCTGTACCGTCCAGCAAATGCAGAACGTTACTTTTGACCTTGACCTTTGTATTCATCAGATCGCTGACGTTTTCCGCCGCTATGATATAGGTCATGATTTTGGTAGTAGACGCCGGGTATCTCCTTTCCTCGGAATTTTTTTGATATACCACCAGTTCTGTATCGATATTTTCCAGATACAGAGCTGTACAGGTGGTTTCAAAATCGATTTCAAATTCAGCGGCACCTGCCTGCACCGGACTAAATAACAAAGCAGACAAAAATACCATGAAAGAAATCAAAATTGTCATAATTTTTTTCATAGAAAAATATCAACTCCCGTGATATAATGAAATCGATCCGAACAGGAGTGAATGACACCTTCCGGAACGAATATACTATCAGTAAATATACATATCTATTTTACATGATTTACCGCTAAAAGACAAATGGAATTATGCTAAAATTTATCCTCATTATCTACAAGAAATGTAGTCATATTTTTATGGTAATCCGGCAATATGCCGCCCCATAGAACTTCGGATAGAAGGCAGGTTTCATTTTCTTAACCCTTCGACAGCAAAGGATGTTTTTATGATTTATATCACCGGTGATATGCACGGAGAATACTCCCGTTATGAAACCAAAAAGCTCAAAAAACTTACGGAAGATGATTGTCTGATCGTCTGCGGCGATTTTGGATTTCTCTGGAATAATTCCGAAAAAGAAAAGTCTGTTCTGAAAAAAATCAGTGAAAAAAAATTCAAAACACTATTTGTTGACGGTACCCATGAAAACTTCCGACTCCTGAACACCTATCCTGTCACGGAACTGTACGGCGGCAGGGTACAGCAGATCGGCAAAAATATCTATCATCTGCTGAGAGGAGAAATCTATACGATTGAAAATAAAACGATCTTTGCCTTTGGCGGAGGCGAAAGTCAGGATAAAGAGCTGAGACTGGAAAACGGCACCTGGTTCCGTGAAGAGCAGCCCACTATTGAAGAAATGTCGTACGCCGTGGAGAATCTGGACTCCTGTGACCGGCGTGTCGATTATATCATTACCCATCAACCATGTATGACAGACATGGCATTAGTGGAACGCCGCTGTTCCATTACGCCTGTTTCTACCTTTTTTGACGAACTGTCACACAATATCCATTACAAAAAATGGTACTTTGGCAGCCTGCACCAAAACAAAAAAACCCCCAAAGCCCACTGTCTCTTTACCGATAT
>CACYCN010000336.1 GCA_902772895.1 uncultured Ruminococcus sp. | reverse complement strand
TTTTCTCGGGGGAAACCCTTTTTTCAAGTGAAAAAAGGGTTATCCCCCGAACCCCCTTCCTAAAAAAGCTGATTTTGCATTTTATTTTTTACAAATCAGTCGTTCATTATGTGAACACCTTTTATACCAACGGCTTATTTTCTGAAAATAGATTTCCCTGCTTTCCCGCAACAGGAATCCATTATTTCCGGTGGAAAGCGCCTTTCGAAAAAACGAATGATCAAAAATGGAGCCCCGTGTCAATTCCGGAATTCTATGTTCAGCAAACAGCCGATAAGGATATCGGACAGAAATCAGACACCGTTTCACTATTTCAGCAGATAATCACAGCCATCCGGATCGACCAATAATGCCTGTCTGACAAGCTGACCGAGCATTTCCTCCGACCAGGCATAATCAATCAAATACCTTCCGTTAAACGACGAAAAATATCTGACCGGATCTTTGAGGAACCGATAGAGATCACAATCAATTCCGTCCACATGAACCATACAGCCGCCTCTGACACACCGGAACACATCCGGAATACCAAGCTGAGCAAAGGTTTTATTGATCATCATCACTGCCTTACGATAAAGTCTTTTTGATTTTTCGTCACATTTTCTTTCCGGCCAGAGTTTATCGATCACCTCCGGAATGGTCACCGTACTGCCCCGATGATCCACACACAAGGCAAACAATTCTTTAGCCTTTGCGCTTCCGAAATTGACCGGCATAGCGTCAACAAAAACGTCAAATACGCCGAATGTTCTGACCCATACCGATTTCAGGCGCCGGGACAGCAGGAAAAACACTTCCATTTTTTCCCGCAGTTCTTCTTCACGAAAAGGCTGTTTCAAAAAGAGATCACATTTATTCGTATAAGCCTCCACGGCATCCTGTTTATCCTTACCAATCAGACAAATAACCGCTCCCGATGCCGATTTTTTCATCTGCACCAGAACGGGACGATACTGTTTCTCACCAACATCTACCGAAACAAAGATCAGATCCACCCGGTTTTGTTTCAGATATACCAGACAATCCTCCGCTTCCGCAAAACAGTTCACTTCAAACCCATAACCCTGTTCAAGCATTTGTTCCAGTCTCCTGTTTTCGGAAAGATTCCCAGCCCATACAATAGCCTTCACAAGAAGCCCCCCTTTTGTTCTTCTGAGTCTATCTGCTGTAGAAGCACGATGTTCTGTGCCTTTCATTCACAATCTTTTCTGAATTATAACATACGTTCACAATTCTTGTCAATAGTTACGACAAATAATCTTCGACAATTTCCTTCAGATGCACCGGATACACGCCCAATTCATCAATCAGTTGTTTAAGTTTTCCGATTTCTTCCAGACTATCTGTAATACCGTCCACTCTGACAGCTTCTCCGTCCTGCACCGTCTTATGAGGAATGACGTTATACAGTCTCAGACCATACAGATCGATCCAGCGTTTATCTTCCAGAATCATTGTCGTCCTTGTAATTTCACAAAGATACCGGTCTTCCTGCATGGCATAGTCCCATTGATAAGCGGTATTATTCCTCATAAACTCTACTCCTTGTATAATTATTTGAAATATTACATTATGTACTTCTCAAATATTATAACCTATTTTTCACATCCATGCAATACCACCATAGTTGGTAGATTCATCCTGAGCAATCCGGTCTGCAGAGCCATAGAATAAGCGTATCATATCGAATCTGGAATTAATATGCAGTTTCCGGTAGCAATGATAGAGATTCTTTTTAACCGTACCTTCACTGATACCGAGCCTGCCGGCAATATATTTATTGGTCATACCTTCAGAAACAAGAGAAACGATTTCCCGTTCTCTTTTGGTAAGCGGCGCCACGATTTCAGATAAACAGGAAGTTTCCCACGGGAACCGGTTAACAAGTACCAGCAGATAAGCGGTTTCCTCTTTTTGCAAAACAGGAATACAAAGCAAAAAATAATACCCGCCCTGTTTTCCGTCACTGCCGCAGACCGGTTCGCCGCAAACTGCGGACCGCCGATTTCGTGCCAAACGACAAACAGTCGTCTCCAACAGATCCTTCCCGGAAAAGGAACCTCTGTCAAACAGTTCTTTCAACAGGTCATTTTCACCGATCCAGCATTCTTTACGGCAATCCGCCACCCCCACCCCGGAAACCAGACGTAAAAACCCTTCCTCCAGAAAATCAATGTGCCGGATCCTTCTGACAAACGTTCCCCTCAATGTCAGCGTATCGCCCGACCGCAGACCATTGACCAACCAGAGATATTGCTGTTCACCCTCCTCCAGGATTTCAAAATAATAGACGCCGTCCTCCTGCCGGAGATTATTAAAATACGAACGAATGCGGTTTTCCTGCTGCCGAAGGATATCACCGTGATACCATCGTCCAAACGACGCATCCGCAGAAGACAATAAGATTCTGCCGTCCGGATTTCTGGCATATTCTGCCAGATACGATTGATCCAATTCCTGTTCTTCCGTCATTTCCTTCACACTCCACACCATTCCGACTCGGTAAATACATAGGGATATTATACCACCCGAAGTGCTACTGTTCCGCTACTCAAATATCACAAATCGCTTCCAAACAGCCGTTTTTCTAAGATACGCCATTAAATTTTCAATAAAGAATTATTATTAAAAAAATTTTTACAAATTTTTCATTCAAAGAAACAAACCGTTCCTGCACAATTGAAATCATAGAATTCCTATGTTATAATAGGATATCATCGAAAAATGAAACTACGGGAGGAAAGCAAATGAAAATATCCACAAAAGGACGTTATGCACTGCGGATGCTGTTAGATCTGGCACAGCACCGTGACGAAGGTTATGTCTCACTGAAAGAAATTTCGGAGCGGCAGAACATTTCAAAAAAATATCTGGAGCAGATTGTACCGTTATTAAGCAGATCCGGGCTGTTACGAGCCAACCGGGGATATCAGGGCGGCTATATGCTGTCAAAGTCACCGGATCAATGCACGGTAGGAGAGATTCTGCGTCTGACGGAAGGCAGTCTGGCGCCGGTAGCATGTCTGGAATCAGAAGAAAACACCTGTCCCCGTGCTGCCGACTGCATCACCCTGCCGGTCTGGCAGGGACTGTACGAAGTGACAAAACAGTATCTTGACAATGTGACCCTTCAAAGCATCATTGATAATTGTACCGTCACGCCCGGCAACGACTACTGCATCTGACCCCCAGGGGGGACTTTCAAGTGAAAGTCCCCCCTGGACCCCCGAAAGCTGAATTGTTCTGCTTTAGTGTGTCATTTCCCATTCATTCCGAGAAACCGGTTTCGTTCTTCGAATGAAAGAAATCAATGGGACTTTCAAGTGAAAGTCCCCCCTGGACCCCCGAAAGCTGAATTGTTCTGCTTTAATGTGTCATTTCCCATTCATTCCGAGAAACCCATGTTGTTCTTCGAATGAAAGAAATCAAT
>CACYCN010000335.1 GCA_902772895.1 uncultured Ruminococcus sp. | reverse complement strand
TTTCGGCGGAACATTCTCCTTTTTCGTCATCAGAGAGGGAAGAATAATCCACCGGCGGTACCTCGATCTGAAGATCAATTCTGTCCAGCAACGGTCCGGAAATATGAGAAAGATAGCGGGACACGACCTTGGGAGAACAGATACAGGGATGTGTCGGATGACCGTAATAACCGCAGGGACAGGGATTCATCGCTGCCACAAGCATAAAAGAGGAGGGAAACCTCACGGAAGCATTGGCACGGGAAATCGTAACGATTCCGTCTTCCATCGGCTGACGGAGTGTCTCGATGGTATTGCGGTCAAATTCCGGCAGTTCATCCAGAAACAGAACGCCATGATGCGAAAGAGAGATCTCACCGGGTCTGGGAATCGTCCCTCCACCGGTCAGTCCGGCAGTAGAGACGGTATGATGGGGTGAACGGAAAGGACGTCTTGTCAGCAGACCGGAATTCGGTTCAAGCGTACCGGCAACCGAATGAATTCTGGTAATTTCGATCATTTCATCGATTGTCAGATCGGGCATAATGGTAGGGAGCCGTTTTGCCATCATACTTTTCCCGGCGCCGGGACTGCCCAGCAATAAAATATTATGTCCGCCGCAAGCAGCGATTTCCATCACATGCCTGACCATCAGCTGTCCTTTGACGTCGGAAAAATCCACCGGATAAGAAAGTTCCTGAGCGGAGAAAGTTTCATGCGGCTGGATCACCGGTTTTTCCTTTCCCCGGAGATAGCCCACAAGCTGCAGGGTATCGGAAACCGGAATAATATCGATACCGTCACAGATGGCAGCTTCTCTGGCATTTTCGGCAGGAACAAAGAATCGTTTGAAACCGTTTCTTCTGGCGCTTTCAGCCATTGGCAGAATTCCGTTGACAGGTTTGACCTGACCGCCGAATGTCAGTTCGCCGATAAAGGCATCCTGCCGAAAGGTATCCCTCAGGGACCCTGCCGTACACAGAACCGCCACAAACATGGGAAGATCATAAATGGAACCGTATTTTTTGACACCGGCAGGCGCCAGATTGATGACCATCCTGAGATTGGGTAATTCAAAACCGGTACTTCTGACAGCGGAACGGACCCGTTCCCTGGCTTCTTTCACCACCGCATCCGGCAGACCTACCACTTCGATCCCGGGCACTCCTTTATGCATATCCGCTTCAACCAAGACACGGAACGCTTCCACTCCCATCAGTCCCAGACTGTTAATCATTGATACCATAATCATCCCCCTTCCGTCAATCAATATGATATTGACAATTTCTGACAATATTATACCGCATTTTCTCAGATAATACAATCCATTGTAATCTTTTGAGAATTCTTTCAGCTTTTTTGACAAGAACGTCCCCTGATTTTTTACATTCCGGATACCGTCAGGAGAAAACGGAATCTCTGTTTCCGACGGACAATATCCGGCAAATCTCGCATCGATATTGTTGTATCATCAGACTGTCAGAAACTCCGTCACAGAATCCGGCCCGTCGGATATTGCAGATCTCTGAGCTGCCGGAACACTCCTGACGACATGATAATTCTTTTGAGAAAATATCACATATTGAAATTTCCTGCCGGGAAAAAAGTCGAAAAATGACGTAAAACTTTCACATAAACATTATTGTATTAGTTTTGTGAACAAATTTCTTTTGCCGAAAATGACTCAAAATATCACTTCATTGGGAAAAAGCAGGATAAATCCAACAAAAACAGACTTCCGATTTCTCCGTTTTTCGACTCAGAAGCGGAAATCGACTGTCAACGGAGGGAAGACGGACCGTCCATAGACGGCATTAAAATGAAAAAACGCCTCTTTTTTTCCCAAGTTATTTCAATATTTCAATATTTCAATATAAAAAATTGTTGACTTATCTGTCAAAATAGTGTATGATGGATAAGACAGGGAATAATGAGGTGTCCGGATGCTTGGTCATGTGTGGAATGAAACCGGAAACAACTATAGTGACGCCGAATTGGTCAGACGCTATCGCTCCGGCGATGAAACGGCGTTTCAACAACTCGTTGTCAGGTATTTTCTGGTACTGAAAAAAAAAGCGGCTTCATTTGTAGGTCCCGACGCAGAGGCAGATGATCTTTTTCAGGAGGCCTTGCTGGGGCTTCATCATGCTGCGCGCAGTTATGAAGAAACAGGCGGCGCATCCTTCCGGACTTACAGTGATATCTGTATCCGTAACCGTCTGATCTCCTATCTCCGCCGGCAGCGTTCCGATAAAAATCAGGCGCATACCTGTCGGGCATCGATGGAAGAAGCGGACAGTATGCCTTCCGCTCCCGAAAGCGAACCGGAAAATGCCCTCATTCACCGGGAAGCCCTTGCCCGTCTGGAACAATATCTCCGCACCAGCCTGTCCGATACGGAATCCAGAGTTCTGGCACTGTATATCGACGGAAAGTCCTATGACGAGATCGCCGGCGCATTGGAAATCAGCAGGAAATCCTGTGATAACGCCATGCAGCGCATCCGTAAAAAACTCCGTGCCAGACTTGCCGAACAGGACTGACCCTTCCCTATCCCCTTGTTACATCACTTTCCCGTCAGCCGATACCGACAGACTGTTCTGTCCGGAAACTTTGACGGAATCTTCCCCTGACGATCGTTGAATCGTTTTCTATGCCCGTGTAGCTTAAGGAGAGCGTTGAGTTAGTAAATCAAAGGTGACGGTGCAATTCCGTCCGAGGGCGAAAATTATAATTATACCAAAGCGAGGTAAATCAAATGTACGAGGATAAGACTCTGATCTGCAAGGAATGCGGCGCTGAATTCGTTTTCACAGCCGGCGAACAGGAATTTTATGCATCCAAGGGCTTTGAGAATGAGCCGCAGAGATGCAAGGCTTGCCGTGATGCAAGAAAGAATGCTCAGAAGCCTGAGCGTGAAATGTTTACAGCTACTTGTGCTGCATGCGGCAAGGAAGCAAGAGTTCCTTTCAAACCGCGTGAAGATCGTCCGGTTTATTGCAGCGAGTGCTTTGCCAAGATGAAGGAAGAGCAGGAGTAATCCATACTCTCCGGTCTGACGATGCGAATTGATACAGGCGTGTTATCTCTTCCGGGATAATACGCCTGTTCTTTTTGTGTTTCTTTCCCTCCTTTCCGTCGGATGACATGGAACGGCTCTCCTGTCATCCGACGCTTTCTGTCCGACACAAATTTCTGACAGTAGGACCGTGTCCGCCGCCCTCAGGCGCACGGACGCAGGTCCGCCGATTCGTATCCTTGTCCCTGAGGGACAAGGATACTTCTTTTTCTTCTTATCTGTTGTCGGTACTTTGTTGGTACTTTGTTGCTACTTTGTTGCTACTTTGTCGGTACTTTGTCGCTACTTTGTCGGTACCTTGTTGCAACTATGTTGCTGCCTTGCCGGAACATTGCCGCAAGGTTTTTTAAGCGGCAGGAATCTTCTCTGCCGAAGCTGACTGATACAGCTTTTAACGTCCCTCTGCACATCGGGCAGTCGCCTGTAAAATATGGCGTATCATTGATACGCTTACAAAACCGCTCTTTCAGCGGTAAACGGATCCTGTCGGATTCCGCAGGATCTGCCTCTTAATGGCGCCAAAGGCAGATCCATAAATAAAAAATAAAAATAAAGAAAAAAAGAATCAGACGGCGAGCGGGACAATATGGGAATCCGTTAATAGACCCCTTTCACTTAACCCTCCAAAACGCCAAAAATTCGACCTCAAAAGGTCGAATTTCCGAAAATTTTAAAATTATTTTACGGACACGGCGTCTGAACCCGCAGCCGTCAGAGTCAGTACAGACTCTGCGCCGATTGCAGCGGATACAATGCAGGAAACACGAAAAAAAGCCGGATCCCATCGAAAAAATATTAATTATTTACATTTTTCCACTTTACACAGAGTTGAAAAAGTGGTAGAATGTTGAGAGATACAATAGGTTAATCCTGTGTCTGAAAAACGATCTTATTTAAGGATGGCATCCGCTGCCGTACCTTAAAAATAAAAAGGAGGACGTTTCCCTATGGCAAGAAAAATGAAAACCATGGACGGTAATAATGCTGCGGCTCATGTTGCCTATGCGTTTACGGAAGTTGCGGGTATCTACCCCATCACACCGTCCAGCCCGATGGCTGACTATGTTGACCAGTGGTCCGCTCAGGGTCTGAAAAACATCTTCGGCACAACCGTAAAGGTTTCCGAGATGCAGTCAGAAGCAGGTGCTTCAGGTACAGTTCACGGCTCACT
>CACYCN010000334.1 GCA_902772895.1 uncultured Ruminococcus sp. | reverse complement strand
GAGAAATTATCCTTAAAAACGATTGGCAGGATCCTTATAACATTTTCGAAAAGCTTACCGCCATTATCAATACGGATATGGATTTCTACGGTCATATCTTCTCAATGAACGGCAATACCAATATCATTCAGAAAATCGTTCATCTGCTGAAAGAACGCACCAAATCCGCCATCATGGAACAAACCGGCATGGAGGACAGTGTTGCCGAAATTGCCCTGACTTATATGCTTAACGGCATGATCTCCGTCTACCAGAGCTGGTTCAATTCTGACCGTTCACAATCGATCGAGGAGATCTCGGAACTGCTGAGCCGCTTATTCTTCACCGGCATCAACGGACTGATCGACACCTTCGTGTAACCGCTTCGAAACAGCGTCCCCTCCCACAAGACCGTTACATAAAGCACCACATAATGAACATCTCCTGCGATTCAGCCGTGAGATTGTTCATTATGTGGTGTTGTTTTCCGAAAATATTTCTCAGATCAGAATACCGTTGCAGTGGTCGATTTCATGCTGAATGATTTCGGCGGAAAACCCGGAATACGAATTCCTGTGCTTCTGCATGAGCATATCGTAGTATTCAACTTCAATTTCCTGCCAGCGTCTGGTGGGACGTACCCCTTCCAGTGACAAACAGCCTTCTTCCGTTTCATAACTTTCCGCAGAATGTCGGACAATGACCGGATTCAGCATCACAACCGGAATCATTCCGGTCATAACCGCTATGATTCTCTTATTGACACCGATCATATTGGCCGCTAAACCGACGCATCGATCCGCATTGGCTTTCAGCGTATCCAGTAAGTCTCTGGCAACCGACAAATCCGCTTTTGAGGCAGGCTGAGAACGCCTCATCAGAAACATGGTATCATGAACGATTGTCTTAATCATAATTGTCTCCTTCTATGTAGATTCCGTGAATAATTTTTTAAAAATGTATCATAATGAAATCAGACGCTGTACAGCGGCAGCAAACTCCCGGCACAGAATCTGTTCTGCCGGTTACGCTTTGCCGGAAAGCGATGTATCCAACAAAGGATCGGCAGTTTTCAAAGGCAAGTCCTTGGGAAAGGAGGTGGATGTGATGATGTTTATTCCATGTGATGAGAGATGTATTTATCAGTCAGAGGGATATTGTACGCTGAAGACAGAAGCAGAGGTAACAAACAGCAACACACGGGGATGTATTCACCGGGTAAAACCGGAGAGTTCCCTGTCATCCCTCAACCGCCCAGAGCCGCAACTGCGTCTCTGATGGTACGGACACCGATCAGTTCCAACTCACAATCCGGCGGCAGGGTCAGACCTTTCAGATTATGATACGGCAGAATACAGCGTCTGAAACCCAGACGTGCCGCTTCTGTGGCACGCAGTGCGGCATGGTTTACGGAACGGATCTCACCCGTCAGTCCGACTTCGCCAAAGGCAATGATATCCTCCGAAACCACAATATCTTTCAGACTGCTGACTAACGCTAACGCCACAGCCAGATCAGTCGCCGGCTCATCCAGCCGTAATCCGCCGATCACATTGATATAGGCATCCAGACTGGAAAAAAAGTAGCCGCAGCGTTTTTCAAGCACCGCCAATAGCATCGACATCCGGTTATAATCAAAACCGGTAGACATTCTGCGGGCATTTCCATAACCGGAATTCGTCACCAGACCCTGTATTTCCGCCAGAATAGGACGGGAACCTTCCATGGTACAGGCAACACAGGTTCCCGATACATTCTTCGGTCGTCCCGAAAGCAGCATCAGAGACGGATTTTCCACTTCCGAAAGTCCGTTATCGCACATACGGAAAACACCGATCTCATTCGTAGAACCATAACGGTTCTTGACAGCGCGCAGGATACGATATGACATCTGTTTGTCACCCTCAAAGTACAGCACCGCATCCACAATATGTTCCAGTACCTTCGGACCGGCAATGGCGCCGTCCTTATTCACATGACCTACCACAATACAGGGAATATCCAGCATTTTGGACGTGCGCATAAGGATATTCGTACATTCCCTGACCTGGGTCACACTGCCGGGCGAAGAACTGAGCTGATGATTGTTCATTGTCTGGATGGAGTCGATCATGACCAGATCCGGATTTTCACTCTGCATCCGGTCAGCAATAACTTCAATATCCGTTTCCGTCATCACAAAAATATTACTGCTGTCCACCCCTAAACGGGTCGCACGTAATTTAATCTGACGCTTGGATTCCTCACCGGAAATATATAAGATTTTCAACAGCTTTCCCAGGTGCTGACAGATCTGCAGCAAAATCGTGGATTTTCCGATACCGGGATCACCTCCGAGCAATACCAGCGATCCCTTGACAATACCGCCGCCCAATACCCGGTCCAGTTCACGAAAACCGGTATAATACCGCTGTTCATCCTCTGTCGAAATCTCGGAAATGGCCAGAGGGATTGCCGAGGGTTTCTGACGGTGCTGCTGCAGAGCGGAACTGACTTTTGTCGTTTCACGAAGTTCTTCATTCAGCGTATTCCACTCACCGCAGGAAGGACATTTTCCATACCATTTAGCGGTTTCATAGCCGCACTCCGAACAGACATATAAACTTTTGATTTTTGCATTCGCCATGCCGATCAACTTCCTTTCCATTTCCGAAGACTACGCCTTCCCCCGTGACAGATAATTCAGTATGCCGCAGCATACGGAAAATGCCATCTGCCGCTGATAATCTTCCGTACTGAGTTTTTGGGCTTCCTCCTGATTGGACAAGAAACCGCACTCCACGATTACCGCCGGCACTTCTGCTTTTTTCAGGATATACACGCTGCCGTTATCCGGTTTCAGTTCACGCCGGTTCTCCGGCTGCAGCAAAGTCGTGACGGAACGGCGCATTTCTTCTGCCAGGACGGCGCTCTGCGGATGATTGGCGGAATAGAACATCTGGGTACCGCTGTATTGAGACTGTTCAAACTTATTCTGATGGATACTGACCAGAATCTGATCCGGATTGGCATTGATCATTTCCACACGATGATTCAGGTCGGAATTTTTCTTTTCCCGTGTAGTTGAGGCGCTGCTGTCATACACGGACACATCCGTATCTCTGGTCATCACCACCTGACAGCCGGCAGCTTCCAGCATATCCCGCAGCATCAGCGAAATACGGAGATTGATATCTTTCTCCTGAACGCCATTGGCAACCGCTCCGCTGTCTTCACCGCCATGTCCGGGATCCAGGACGATAATCCGATCCGTTATCTTTTTGGTTTCCTGAACATTCTGTGTTTCCTGAGTCACCGTACTGATCGCTTCATTGCCATGAAATGCCGCTTCCAACAAACCTCCGAACAGAAACAAACATAATACCGTCACCGAACAAATCGCATATGCCTTGAGTTTTTCCATCTGATCACCCCATTCTAAGTATATGGCAGAAACGGGGTTTCCATAACAAAGCATCGCCGATCCCATACCGTCAGAAAAGATCCGGCATGAAGACATAAGAAAAGCGGTCTGTTCCGACCGCTTCACATCCCCGGCGCTTTGCTGTCACTGAGGATATTCTATCATACAGGTTGTGGCGTTTTTTACACTGTCGGAAGATTCTGCAGTTCTTCCGGCGACATTTCCGACGGATATACAATATGCGGGACATCACCCGAAGCATGACTGCTCTGATCTTCGTCCAGCGGCAGAGAGTTTTTGATATAAAAATTCTGTTTGATTTCCAGCAGTTTATCCAGGCTCTTACACAGACGCTGATAGACATTTTCCAATCTATCGTCCAATGTCAAAGTTCCGATCCGGATATCCCGGCGCAGGAAATCAATATCCTCACCGAACAGCTTGATTTCCTTTTCGATATCGTCAATCAGCATAATGGTATCCATTGCTTTTTCCTGTGCTTCATCAATCACGCCATGGGCTCTGATCTCGGCATTCATCTTGATTTTAATCAGACTTTCCTGCAGTTCGTCATAGCGTTTGGCCTTGATGATCAAAGCGTCATATTCTTCCTGAAGACGGCGTTTTTCCTGAAGCCGGAGTTCCAGTTCCTTCTGATAGGCTTCGATATCGTTTTCACGCTGACCGATGGTTTCCGCCAAACGCATCTGTGTATCCTGTAAGGAACGATACAGGGCATTCCGCGCCGCTGTCATTTCAATCAAGGCAATATTTTTATCTGTCGCCGTCATTTCGGCTTCTTCGAGCTTTCTTTTCAGAAAGTCGATTTCTTCTTCCGGCGTCAGTTTATTGATCATAGGTTCTTCTTTCTGAGTGAGTTCTTCCTCCTGAGAAAGCGCCTCATTCTGAGCAAGTTCTTCTATTTTTTCTTCTGGCATTGCATCCACCTCTTTCATGTGTCACTATTATAGCATATTTACAGATAATAAATCAATAATTTTATGAAAATCAAATAAAAATTTATTGTAACTTTTTCAGGTATTTCCAAAGAATGACAGAAAAAAGTGTGCAGAACTGTCGTTTTGCACACTTTTTCTCATTATATTTTATTCAATGACACAACAATATCGTAACCAATAATAATATTACGAGAAATCAGCTCAATTTATCGCTATGTTCATTTTCCGGGATCATATTTCATTATGATTTTGTTACCGTCAGCGTCAAGACCTTTTTCACAATCGTGTTATTTTCATCCTTCACCTTTACCAGGATCTCATAAGTTCCTGCAGAACCGGGAACAAAGGAAGCCTTATTGTTTGTCGAATAACCCTGAAGCAGAGAATAAGCGACGGCGCCGGACTTTTTATAATAGAAAGTATACTGAACCGTACCCTTACCGCCCTTGGAAACGCCCCTGACGGTAACGCCGTGACCGACGGTGGTATATTGGGAAGAAAGAACGGAAGTGTTGCTCAGCGGCTGATAAACCGTCAGTGACTTTTTCAGCTGAGCCACTGCACCTGTGACCTTATCATGAATCTTGACACGGATACAATAAGTACCGGCTGCATCAGGAGTAAACGTGACAGCCGTAGAAGCGCTGTAGTCCCTGATGTCGGTCCAAACGGAAGAACCCGCCTTCTGATAGGAATAGCAGTATTCTAATGAACCGGAACCGCCGGAAGAAACAGCCTTGACCTTAACAGAGCTGCCCATGGAAATACTATCGGCAGACAGAACGGATTGATTCGTCAGAGTCGGAACGGTCACTTTCTGAGCATAATTAAGAGCGACCCATCCGTTGAGAGCATTTGTCTCGGTATAGCCCCATGTATAACCGTCGACCGAAGTCTTTTTCAGGATTTTCAGCGTCATACCGTTAGCGGCAAGACCCTTGACAGAATAGCCCAGACCGGCGCCCTGACGGACATTGATACCGGCGCTTGCCTTCACCTTCCAGTATTCTCTTACAGTAGTGACTTCAGGAGTCTTATCTTCTGTCTGATTGTCGGAGCTTTCACCGGAGATACCGACTGTCGGGCTGGTAACATACCAGACTGCCTCGATACTGTCCACACTGGTCATTGCCTGACTATTGGGAATACGGCCGGAAGCGATATAGTTAGCCGGATCGGCGCAGTAAAAGACGCCGTTGCTATAGTCCGTCAGCAGAATGGCATGGGGATGATCGTAATCATAGGCAACAATTCCTTCCGGATGCTGCCGGAGCAAATTGATCAGTTCGGATCTGGTATTGCCATAAATTCTTGTACTGGTAACATAGATATTCCGGTAGCTGTAGGAGCTGTACATTCCCACATATTCATACCAGAGGGCATATCGGCAGCTGCTTTCGGTAATCGTATACCAATCGGAATCGCCTCTGAGGAGAGCCGTCCGGCGCAGCATCATGGTATTGGCACACAGCGTACAGGTATCACTTCCCTGCTGTTTCAGGAACACACCCGGCGCATTCAGTTCATTAAAGGTTGCGGCTTTTGTCTGAACGGAACCAAATGCCGTTGTCAGTGACAACACACTCATCAGGCAGCAAAGAACAAGTACGATCGAAATTTTGGATATTTTTTGCAACTGTATTACCTCCGAATTGTTTTTTCATTCCTGATTGTAACCGTTCTGTAACTTTTTTGCAACCCTTATTTTGATATTTTTCCCTTTCATACAGTTTTCAGTTTTCGTGTCTGAGAAAACAAGCTAATTTACCATACTTTTCCTACCCCAAAAGCCCCCGGAGCCCCCCGGGAACGAATCTGTCCGGTTCCATGGAAATCCATTTTCAGAAAATAAGCCGTTCCCGTAAAACGCCTTCATCAAAAAAACAAAATGCAAAATCAGCTTTTTTCGGCAAACCGCAGCTCCATCAGGCGCGCTGGGCGGGTGCAGATCAATGGCAGTCATATCCATAACTTTTCTATAGTATCTATTTTTTCTTCTCTAAGAAAAGTTATAGAAGAGACCAGCACCGACCTGCACCTTTTTCTTATCTCACGACAATCCATCATAGATAAAGTAAACGAACGTTTTGACGGACTGTTTCCCGAATCCGTCCGGGGAATTTCCACCGCGAATTGGGAGCGCAGGCTCTGCGCCGCAGGCTTCTGTGTGTCATTGACAGAGATGAGTGAAAACAACTCTGACTAAATGGAAGTAATGGTAATTTTATCGAAGTCAATGGCGAGCTGACGATTGATGATATCCTTGATAGTGATAACGGTAGCATCATTGAGACCCTGTTCCGTAACGATCACGGTACAATTGCCATTATTGACGGAGACCATACATTCGTCAAATCCTTTCGTTTTAATTTCCGCTTCGGCATTCACCTCAGCTTTAATGAGGTTAGTCAATACATCAGCGGCTTCAACGGCCTCAAGTTTTGCATGATCGGAGTTATCAGCGGCTTCGATAATTTCCTTCAGACCGTTCAGCGCCGTTTCATTGGCCTGTGACCTTTCACGGACAGCATTATCAAAGAATTCCTGTTGTTCATCCGACAGCTTACTGTTCCGGGGACGGCTGACTTCCGAAGACGACTGCAAAGTTACGGAAGATTCCGTTGATACCTCTTCTTTCGGGGCGTCGGAAATTTCCGTATTGACATAGACGGTCTGACCAAGCTGTTTTGAAACAGAAGATGATTCTTCCGGTTCTGCGGAAACCGGCTGTGTTCCCGAGAACTGCCAGTTAAGATAAACCGCCGCACCAAGTGCCACTACCAAAGCGCCAATGAGTAATTGTCTTTTTCCGAATGTCATCCTCATTCTCCTCCTGTTATGAATTCATTTTCAGTACACAGATATGTGTCTCGGCAATTCCTAACGCAGACGCCACCGCATGGGTCACGGATTGACTGACGGAAGGCTGATCGCCGCCTTCACAGACAATCAGAACACCGCTGACCTTGGGCATCAGCTGACCGATCAGCAGAGCCTGTTCGGAGCCGTCACTGCGCCGTACGACAATACAGGACTTTTTCTCATTATTCTGTATCGATTGATCCTCTCCTTTCTCGCCCGGTTTAACACTTTCATTTTTCTGGATATCCTGATCTGTTGCATAAACACAGCGGATAGTTCCCTCCAGTGTCAGCATGATTTTTGTTTTCCCTGTTCCCTGGATACTTGCCACCATATTTCCAAGTTCCTCGCAAAGCTGTTCCCGATAGAGCGCTGCGGTCTCATAGTCCGAGAGCGTATCGGTAATGATTTCCTCGGACTTTCCGGTCTGATGCAGCATAGAGGACAGAAATATCATTCCGATCCCGGCGATTCCTAACAATACGATGATCTTTACCACGTTATCCTTTTTCCACAGCTTTTGCCATCCGGTTTTCGTTTCATCATCCTCCTGACGGATCTCCTCTTCTGCCATCATCCCACTCTTTTCTATCAGGATTTTGCAATTAAAGTCTTACAATCGATTCCCAGCTCGGTTTTCAGATAACGGCAGATAGCCGGTGCTCTGTGAGCCTCCTCCGTAGGGATAGTCAGTCTTGCCGTTATCATTTGTATGCTGCCATTGTTATCAATATCCGTCTGCGCCTCCACATCGGTCACCCGGTATCCTTTTTCCTGCGCTTTAGACAGGATCAGTTCTTCGACAGAGCGTTTCAGATAACCCAGTCGCTGCTGTTGTATTTCCTCAGGCAGATCATCACTCAGTACATAATGTTCCTTTTGCCAATCCACTGTCAGTTCCTGCGCCACACTTCCCAGGGGAACGATCACAGAGGATAAGAGGAATAATCCCAGAACCATCCTGACATTTTTTTCCAGTCTGGTATGGGACGCCAACATTTCAATGATACAGGCAATCACCGCACAAATACAGACCGTCAGCGCCCATTGTCCCGCAGCGTTCATCACAGACACCTCATTCTCCTCATTCTCCTCATTCTCCTCATTCTCTTCATTTTCTTTCAAACCGTTTCCGTCATATCATACGATCATGATCCGGAACACCTGATGAGATCCATAGACTTATACGCCCTGTTGTCCGACAATCAAGATCATAACGGTAGAAATCATAAAGACAGTCAGCACACATAACAGCAAAGCTGTCATCATACCGGCGGCTTT
>CACYCN010000333.1 GCA_902772895.1 uncultured Ruminococcus sp. | reverse complement strand
TTATCCTCTGACTTCTTGTCAGTTTTCTCTTCGGACTTATCCTCTGACTTCTTGTCAGTTTTCTCTTCGGATTTATCCTCTGACTTCTTGTCAGACTTCTCTTCGGATTTATCCTCTGACTTCTTATCAGACTTCTCTTCAGACTTTTCCTCTGGCTTATCTTTGCCGTCCGCTTCCTGTTCTTTTTCCTTCTGGGCGGCAAGATATTCCTCAATGGCACGGCGTTTGATCTCTTCTTCATCGAGCTTCGGCTGTGCGGCAGGACGCTTGACTCTGACTACCGTGACGATGAACTTATACAGTTCAAACAGGAAGAACAGCGCCATGGGGAGGAGAATACATACAAAGAAGCCGACTCTCGTGCGCAGGAATGCCATGATATTGCCCGCTCCTGCCAGTCGTACTCCGGTCCATTTGCCGATCAGATCGGCCTGATATGCCGGCACTTCGTCATCGATCGGGTTATTGTCGCCTCGGGTGATAAAACTCAGGGTTCCGTTCTCGTTTTCGATTCTTACAATTCGGTGCGTATTCCGGATCCGCTGTCCGTCAACCAGTGTCCAGAACGTGATGACGTCGTCTACTTTCAGCTGCGTCGCATCATCGATCTGCTGACAGATGATGAGATCGCCCTGTTCAAAGGTCGGACTCATGGACTGGGATTCTACGGTCAGCGGCATGAGTCCCATCAGCTGCGGTACTCCGTCGGTGTTGGCTGAGGAAAATACAAGAATCGTTACAAGAAGTGCAAAGATAACGATGATCCATATCAGTACATTTCCGATGATTTTCAGTGCCTTTTTCATAATCCGGTTCTCCTTTGTATTAAGTGGATTCTGTAATTTTGAAATTCATTCCGAGCTTGATCGTGCCGCCGATGATATTGTCCAGACAGTCCGGGTCGTTTCCTTCCAGCCAGATGACAATCGTGTATTTATCTTTCGCTTTCGGCTCAAATTTTTCTCGGGTTGTCTGCATGACCTTGGTGGATGAAACAAAGGTACTGTCACAGTCGCTTTCTTTTCCGCCGCCGTCTGATTTCGTTTTGCCGTAAACGGTTTTTTCTCCGTTGCAGTAGATGGCGACCCGGATCGCCTCGTCTACGTTTTTGGTGACGTTCTCAATGTTCATTTCACCGGTATAGGTGATGGTATCATCGCCCGAATTGATCAGATAAAATGTATAGGCAATGTAGTTTTCGCCGTTATGGGTGCCGTTGATCTGGTCAACGGTTACGGGAATATCTTCGCCGCTGATATTTGTCATGTTATAGACGATATCCGCATTCAGTACGGCATGTGAAATATTATAATCCGGCGTTTCCGAGAGCGCCAGTCCCTGTTTTACCATGTCGTATTTGTCTATTCTGACTGTGAAGCTGCCGAACTTGTCATAAAAATAGGATATTGCGTAGCCGACAGCGACCAGCATGATCAGGATCAGTATGATCAAGCTGAAAATACGGATCAATATCTTATAACGCTTGGTCTCTTTGGCGGTTCGCCGCAGTTCCAGCGCGTTTCTGACCTCATCAGCCACTTCAAAACACCTCCTGTATTGTGATACATTATGTAAATGTAATGATTTTGTGTGCCAATTTGAGTGTTATTTTATTGTGTCAGTTCTTCCAGTGTGAGATAATCTCCGGAAAGGGGGCCTGTACAGTATGTGCAGCCGAATTCATACAGCGATTCTGCCTGCGCACTGCTTTTTACCCCGTCCGCAACAGGCTCGCTTTGCAGATCGTTCACAAAACTGATGATGGAATGAACTGCCTGGTCGCTGCGCTCGCTCCTGCCCAGGTATTGGATGACCCCGGGACTGAGCAGTACATGATCTACCGCAAGCTCTGACAGCTTCATGAACGGACAGCCGCTTTCGCCGAAGCCGGTGAGCATCATATGATAACCCCGCCGGCGCAGACGTGCAAGCTGATCTGCCGCTGTCGTGTCGGTTTCTGCCATCACCGCTTCCGGAATCGCAAAACAGAACTTGTTCGGGGAGATGGTAAACTGTTCGCAGATCCGGTTCAGCTCAGCCGGTGTCTCCGGATCTTTGAGAATACTCAGCGGCATGTCCAGTGAGATCCAGTGAAAGATCTTTCCGTACACCGTCAGGGCATCGATCGCTTCAGCCAACTGTAACAATTCCAGCTGAAACAGCTTTTTACTCTGACCGGAATATTCTGCCGCCGGGCGGAAGGTCTCCGGCATCAGGGTGCCGAGTTCGGGTGTATTGAGCTGTGTCCGTGACAAATAACTCACGCTTCTGCCTGACGATATTTCACGCATCGGACGAAAACTCAGCTGTATGGCTCGCAGACCGCCGATGGTGGACGGTATTCCCGCCATAAACAATACCCTCCTTCCTATACTTCTTCCCTTCATCATTAAAAATACTTAATCTATTCTACCATATCCAACAAAAAATGTCAATTTAATCAATGACTCCCTCCCAAACATTTTTTCCCTCTTCTGGGGCAATCTTCCGGGTGAAACCCGTTGCTGAAAAACAAAGGGGCGGAGTGCCTCCGCTGTTGTCATCGCTCCTGCAAGGAATACAGGATCGGATCTTCATCACCTTTCCATACCTCATCGGGAGCGGCAGCTTGCCGTCCGCCGGACAACCTTCCTGAAAAAACCAGATCTGTATATAATTGTATAGAAGACCTTTCCGGTAACAGTTTCGTTTCCTCACATTTTTTATGCGCAGACTGCCGCTTCACGTTCCGCTCAAAATTTTTCTTCCGGATCGGATTATCGTGATAATGCTCCCTTGAAATCATACTTCCTGAATGTATTTTTTGATAGCTTTTATACAAAATACCAAACATTCCGGTTTATTTTTGGTTGTTTTTATTTCAAAATATTATGAATAATCCGCACTTTTTCTTGAAATCCTATTGACTTTTTTTGGTTTTAATGGTACATTAATCATGAAAATATGAACATGTGTGTTAGAATACCCATCGGAACCTTCCGGTTCCCAGGCAAAATACATTACAGAAAGGAAAATGTGTTATGAAAAATACTAAGAAAAAAGGCGGCACAGCAAGAAAACTAATCCCTGCCGGTTGTATGCTTCTGGTTTCCGCCACAATGCTCGCATCCTCTACTTATGCATGGTTTACCATGAATAAGGAAGTT
>CACYCN010000332.1 GCA_902772895.1 uncultured Ruminococcus sp. | reverse complement strand
GACAAAATAAAACGTCCTTTAATACCTCTTAAACAAGCGTTTAATCGTCTGTGATCGTCCATGGTAAAATGACAATACTTTTTATTATAATACTTTTCAGCCCCAACATATGGCGGATCAATGTAAAACAATGCTGATGGACGGTCATATGTTTTAATAAGCTGTTGGAAATCCGCTTGCTCAATAATTACATCCTTCAATCGTTCCCGATACTCAGGAAGCTCCTCGACAATTCTGCCGAGACATTTTACAGTAGTCGCAAATGAGTTTCTGTTTGATCCAAAGCTGCTTTTAATCAGATAAAGATACCGCGCAGCACGCTGTACATCGGTTAATGAAATTTGGTTTTCAATTTCATAGCGGTAGAGTTTGAATAATTCTCGGGAATGGAGCCAATCTATTTCTTTCTGCAAATCTGCACAATTGTTTTTTATTTGTCTGTAGAGATTTATCAGATCACCGTCAACGTCATTAAAAACCTCCATTTGACCTTTTTTCTTCTCTTTACCGAACAGTACCCAGCCGGCTCCGCCACATACTTCTATGTAGCGATCAATATCATTGGGAATAAGTGGGATAATCAGATTTTTGAGATGACTTTTTCCACCAATCCAACCTATAAAACTTTTCAATTCTTTCACCTTCCATAATAACTATCAGGGCGTTATTATGAAAATGTAGAAAGCTACTTTACATAAACCTCATCGCCCGTTCGGGCACAGATCCAGCCTGAAGGGCAACGGAACCAGACGTCAACGCGTTCAGGAGAGTATACAGCCTTAACCTCAAGAGCAGTGATTTCCGTACCTTCTTTGAATACCGCGGATGCTGAAGCTGTTTTGTCAATTACGAATTCTCTGCCGTTTGCTGTAATCTGGCTGACTGTCTTAACAGGGTAATTGGTGCCTGCTCCGGTGCGAATATTCATGTTTTCCGTCAGGATAAAATCACAACCCTTTGCAAAGAATTCCAACTCAGTTTGACGACGTCTTTCCAACCCTGCAAGTATCTGATACCCCATACCGCGACGCCATGAAGGAATATCAACAGCTGCATGACCGATCTTTCCTTCGTTCAGATACTGCACAGTATCTGAATCTGCTATAGCGCCAACACCGATATTGTAGGATAAACTGACAAGAGCATCAAACTGCGACTGTGATATTTCTACTTTGACGTTAGTATTTACAGCGTTTTCGAACTTAAGAATATCGCGTCTGAGTAATTCTGTTGCCTCTGCATCAGTGATAGTCTGATTTGCGCCAACATCGGAGCCGTAGTGACCGTAACCTATGGTGAAGTAATCTTCTCCTGTCAGCTTAACAGCTTTTGGAGAGAATCCCTCATAGGTTTTGATGATGTCAACCATTTTTTCAGACGTAGTATAGCTGTTCGTTACTGTTTCGGGTATGGGGAATGTGTTGCTTGATGCAGATAAGCCGGCATTAGAATAAACTTCTGCCCTTGAAGTGCCTGTATAAGAGTAGTAATCACCCTTTTCAACAAGTGCGTAATTCCCGTTCCTATCACGTTTTGCTTCATCGCCGTACCAAATATTCACATCATTCCAAACACCGAAATGACGCAAATCAAAGTGAGTTCCATTCGGATTGCCACCGCAATTAAGTCCGATTCCCATAATACCCAAATCTTTGAGAAAACATGCTACAAGGCGACTGGGAACAGGATTGTTTCCTTTGTAAAAATACACGTCTACGGCAATTCCGACAGTGTGCGGACCGCCGCCCGTACCACCAACATCAACGTCAGCTTCAGGTGAACGGTATCCGGAGTTGATGCTGCCACATGTACAGCCGAAATTATTGTAAATTTTTTCAAGGATTTCGGGCAACTTGTCATGTATCGGTATGGTTTCCGGAAACGGAACACGCTCGTAGTCTGAAGGATCAGCAAATTCTTTGACCTGAAAGTGTGGAGATAAAAATTTTTCGCCGTCCTGAGCCAAATTGTAATATGTAATGCTCATACTCAGTTCACTCCTTGTCGCTTGGTTTAATGATATCGGAGATAGCTTTGTTATCATCTATCATCCCACGCATAACCACTAACGCTGAATCTACCATCCAGCAGAAAAAAGAAAATGGAATTGTCTTTGCTAAAACCGGAAATGCCTCTACCGCAAGGTCGTAAACATAGCGAAGCTTAAGCTTTCCGGTCTTTCCACCAAACTTTTTCTCCGCTTCGCTGACTGCAAATACAAGCCAATTGTGGAACGCTGAAAAATTCAGAGCAACAATAATGGAAATAATCAAAAACACTGATACAGCGATTATCAAGATTTTAGGGTTCATATCCTCACCTTAGCCTTTCACAATACGATTACTTTGAGACGATAATGAGTCGTTTT
>CACYCN010000331.1 GCA_902772895.1 uncultured Ruminococcus sp. | reverse complement strand
GCGGCAAAATGATATAATATGCATCAAAGCCCGCATTATCACTTTGTTTATCCGTTTGATTCTAAATGAGTTTCACGGATTCAGGTCAAAAGTAAAATTTTCAGAGAGAGGAAAGTATCTTTACGGAATTAGTAATAACGGCGGTACGCTCAACATTCAGGGCGGTGAGGTTAATGTAGATTGTTCTCGATCACTTGTCTTGGATTACGGTAATGTATATGGTATAAATAATGCAAGTAATAATACTACCTCTATAATGAGAATGAGCGGTGGTGTTGTTAATGTCACTGCAAAGAATGGCAATGCTTATGGTGTTCAGGCAAGACTGAAGAATGATACATCCATAACCGGTGGAAAGATAAATGTTACCTGTAATGGTAGACAGTGCTATGGTGTTTACGTAGGTGATGTCGGGAGTCAAACAGAGAACTTCTTATTGTCTGACACGGAAATCACGATGAATCATACGGTGCCTGCTGAAGTTCTTGCAAATGGGATTGGGATCGTTTCCAGATGTGTCGTTCTCAATGATGTTGTTGATAACTTACTCATCAACAACTGCCGGTTTGATTATCGTTCCACAGGTACAGAGGGATATGTGATTTATGATAATTCAATAGGCTCTGATAGTTATATGATTTCCAATAATCAGATCAATGGTAAATGTGAAAAGAATATGTTCGGTATTGAATTCAATAATAGTCAAAACCCGACAAAGACAGTTGAGAAGAAAGTAGATAATTGTTCGATTAGTATTTCTTCATCTACATGGGCTGTTAATGGGATAGAAAATCGAAATATAGCTCCCACTACAATTTCTGTAAAGAATTGTTCGATCATCGGGAACGCTCCCAACTATGTCGCAAGTGGTGTTGTCGGCAAAGATAATACTAATTTGACATTGTTGAGTGGTAACAGTATTGATTTGATCGGAAAAGTTGGACAAATAACGATTTATAGAAATGTCAATGTTAACGGTGGTTCTTATAGTGTTAATCAACCAACACATAAAGTCTGGTCCAACTAAATATCAGCCGACGGAATGATTAAGTGTGATCGGATGAATGAGAATATCAAAAAAGTAAGGCTATGTGACCTCCTTGTTACAAAGAGGCTGCCGCAGATTCTGCGGCGGCTTCTTTGCATACACGGATACAAACGTAACGGAAAGGATGAATACAATGAAAAGAAAAAGTGCAGTGATATTAGCAGCGATCGTGCTCATGATGACGGTTCTGACGGGATGTCAGGGAAGTGCGGGAACGGAACAGAAACAGAGCGCTTCCAGCAGTCAGCTTTCCTCTTCCGGAACATCCTCTGTTTCAGATTCCCAAAGCAGCAGCGGCGAAGAGACCGCATCTTCTTCAACGGAATCCGGTAAGGAATCTTCGGAAGAAAAGAGCAGTGAGACATCTGTTTCTGAATCAACGACTGAACAAGCGTCAGAAAACAGTGAACAAAGTGTCACTGATGAATCGGTAAGCACGACGAATTCGCAGGAAACCAGTAAGGAGATATCCCAAATGGAACAGAAAACGACATTGGCATCAACGATGATGTCGGAGGAAGAACAGAAACAGGTATCGGCGGTCTATGCGGAATCCGGCCATTCTGATTACACACCCATCGGTATCATCGGATTACAGGTAGTGGCAGGATACAATGAACTGATACTCACGCAGAAAGCAGACGGCAGCTGGTATATTGCGGAAGTCTATCTCATGCCGGATGAAACGATGTCATTCACAGGAATCAAGGAGCTGGCGATGGATCAGGTCAGGACGGTGGATTCGTCATCGGAAATCATGCCGGGAGCTTTGGAGGGAGTGAGCGTCAAAGGAGAAGTCCCCGCCGGAAATCTCAGCGGACTGCCGTCCTCCGCACGGGATATCATGGCAGAGAAAGATTATCATCCCATTGCTGTCGTGTCAGAGAATGAACCGTCCCTGGATCAATACATCGTATGCGCCCAGAAGTCAAACGGAGTCCAGACGGCAACCTATCTTCTGACATTTTCCGTCAAGTCAGACGGCAGTGCCGAGCTGGCATCCGCAGGACAAATCGAACTTTCCTATTATATGAACTGAATGAGAGGACGGAAAAACGAAATAATGTCTGATTTGTATTGTTTCTTGGGGGAAAAGCGTGTATAATAGGAATGTATTATTCGGAGAGGAGAAAGGCAATGAAGTTAATTACAAACGGAATAAAAGGAACAGAGGACATACTGCCCGGCGAAAGCTACCGCTGGCAGTTTGTAGAAGATATTATGCGCAAGCAGGCGCAGTCTTATGGATTCCGAGAAATCAGAACCCCGGTATTTGAACATACGGAGTTATTCCAGCGTTCTGTAGGCGACACAACGGATGTGGTACAGAAAGAAATGTATACTTTTACGACAAAGGGTGGAGAGTCCGTCACCTTACGTCCGGAAGGTACGGCAGGTGCTGCCCGTGCGATGCTGGAACACGGTGTGTATAATGACGGTTATCCGATCAAGGCATATTATCTGACATCGTGCTATCGTTACGAGAAGCCGCAGAAGGGTCGTCAGAGAGAGTTCCATCAGTTTGGCATGGAAGTTTACGGTGCGCCGTCCTATTTTGCCGATGCGGAAGTCATTTGTGCAGCCCATTCGATTTTTGATCGACTGGGAGTACGGAATCTGGATCTGGAATTGAATTCCATCGGCTGCAGCAAATGCCGCCCGAAATATCATCAGGCATTGAAAGAATACTTTGAAAGTCAGAAAGATCAGCTTTGTGAGACTTGTTTATCCCGACTGGATCGCAACCCGATGCGTATTCTTGACTGTAAGAGTCCGGTTTGTTCGGAAATTGCCTCACATGCGCCGACAGTGCTGGATTATATCTGTGAAGACTGTCAGACGCATTTTGAAGGCGTGAAGAGTTGTCTGGAAGCAGCGGGGATCCGTTTTAAGATCAATCCCACGATCGTCAGAGGACTGGATTATTATACCCGAACGGTATTTGAATTTGTTTCCCATGATATCGGCGCCCAGGGTACGGTTTGCGGCGGCGGACGCTATGACGGATTGATCGAGGAATTAGGCGGTCAGCCGACGCCGTCTCTTGGATTTGGTATGGGCATAGAGCGGCTGCTGCTGTTACTGGACAGTCAGAAAATTGAGATTCCGCAGCCGCCGGTCTGTGATCTTTACGTGATCGGCATGGGAGAACAGGCGAAGCGCAAGGCATTTCAGATTATTGAAGGGGTACGCAATTCTTCGCTGATTGCCGAAGGCGATATTGTCGGCAGAAGCATGAAAGCACAGATGAAATATGCCGATAAAATCAAGGCAAAATTCAGTATGGTGATCGGTGATAATGAACTGCAGTCGAATCAGGCGAAACTGCGGAATATGGAAAACGGTGATGAACGGATGGTTCCGTTGGATGACGGATTCTTTTCGGAATTCTACCAGGCCTATGTCGATAACGATCATTCCGAGCTGTTGGATCAGCTGGACTTGATGAAATAAAAAGAAAAGGGAAGGAATTAACATGGCAGAGTTTTTAACAGGATTAAAGCGCACGCATTATTGCGGGGTGCTTCGTCCGACAGAGATCGGACAAGAGGTAGTTGTTTGCGGATGGACACAGCGTCAGCGTGATCTGGGTCAATTGATTTTTATTGATCTGCGTGACCGTACCGGCATTGTACAGCTTGCTTTTGATGACGGAACGGATCGTGGGATTTTTGAAAAGGCATCGTCTGTCCGTTCGGAATATGTACTGGCGGCACGGGGTATTGTCAGAGAACGCAGTGCCAAAAATATGGATATCCCGACCGGTGAGATCGAGATTGAAGTCAAGGAACTCCGGATTCTTTCGGAAAGTGAAACACCGCCCTTTGAAATTGTCGATAACTGTCAGACCGCTGAACTGACCCGTCTGAAATATCGTTATCTGGACCTTCGCCGTCCGGAATTACAGCAGAATATGATATTCCGTCACAAGGTTGCGAAAGTTACCCGTGATTACTTTGACGAGAACGGTTTCATTGAATTAGAGACACCGATGCTTATCAAGTCTACGCCGGAAGGCGCCCGGGATTTTCTGGTACCCTCCCGTATTCATCAGGGTTCTTTCTATGCCCTGCCGCAGTCGCCCCAGATGTATAAACAGCTTTGCATGGTAGCCGGCTTTGACCGTTATATGCAGATTGCCCGCTGTTTCCGTGACGAAGACCTTCGTGCGGATCGTCAGCCCGAATTTACCCAGATTGACCTGGAAATGTCCTTTGTGGATATGGAGGATATCCTGACACTCGGAGAAGGCTATATCAAGCGTCTGTTCAAGGATGTCATGAATATAGATGTTCCCACGCCCTTCCCTCGTTATACTTATAATGAAGTCATGGAACGGTTCGGTTCCGATAAACCGGATACCCGTTTCGGGATGGAAATCTTTAACCTCAGTGAAGATGTCGCCAATACCGAATTTGCCGTATTCAAAAATGCGCTTGCCGGAGGCGGTTCCGTTCGTGGTATCACGGCGAAGAACGCCGTCAAGACATATACCCGTAAAGAAATTGATAAGCTGACGGAATTTGTCCGTGGTGTAGGCGCCAAGGGGCTGGCATGGATCCGTCTGACAGAAGACGGTAATCTTTCTTCCAGCTTTGCCAAGTTCATGTCGGAAGACGAGATGAAAGCCATTCTCACAAAAGCCGGCGCTGAAAAGGGCGATGTCATTCTGATTATTGCGGATACCGATGATAATACGGTACTGACGACACTGGGTGCCGTTCGTCTGGAATGTGCCAAGAAACTGAATGTGATCAAAGAAGGCTACAACTTCCTGTGGGTTGTCAAGTTCCCGTTCTTTGAATTTGATAAAGAGAGCGGCGAATGGGTTGCCATGCATCATCCCTTTACTTCTCCGACAGACGATTGTCTGGATAAGCTTGACGGGAATAAAGGGGAAGTATATGCCAAGGCTTATGACATGGTACTGAACGGTACAGAACTTTCTTCCGGTTCCATTCGTATCACGAATCCGGATCTGCAGAAGAAGATGTTCTCGATGTTAGGCTTATCTGACGAAGAAGCCTATGCAAAATTCGGTTTCCTGATGGATGCCTTCCAGTATGGTGCGCCGCCTCACGGCGGAATGGGCATCGGTCTTGACAGACTTGTCATGCAGATGCTTCAGGCTCCCACACTCCGTGATGTCGTCCTCTTCCCGAAAGTTCAGAATGCCAGTGAGCCGATGACTAACGCTCCCGCTGATGTCGATCCGAAACAGCTCGCTGATCTGGGTATCGCTGTCATCAAATAAACACCGTTTTCTCTGGGGGAAACCCTTTGTTTAAAAACAAAGGGTTCTCTCCCAGACCCCTTTCCTAAAAAAACAAATTTACATATTTACATATTTACAAACAAATTTATTTTTGTTTTTCGATATACTGACAGGCGCATGACTGATCTTTTCCGATCGTCATGCGCCTGTTTTATTAGTGTGTTGTTTCGTTCTGTATTACGAGGAGAAGGGAACTTTGTAAACGGCAATTTCCGTTGTGACATGATTCTGATCATTGTCGATAGCGGACGAAGGATAATACAGAATCAGAATTCTGTCACCGGATTTTGCACGGGATTTGTTCTCGGTTTCGATAATAAATGAAGTTCCGTCAGGCTTACGGCAGTGATAATAGTAATAATTGATATTATGTCTGCTGTTCTGGTAAGAAGTGGATTGCTTTTCTGTCAGTAAGACCTGTTGGGTGTCAATTTGCGGATATTGCTTCAGCATCTTCAGATAATGTATTTTTGCAAGATAGCTGAAAAGCCACAGGGAGAAAACAAAGATCGCACCGATTCCTGCCAATGCCTGACCCGAAATCAGTATGATGCCAAGGTTGTCGAAAAATATGACGGAAAACGGCATCACGATACCGATGAGAACAATAAACAGGCAGAATATGATGAAAATACGCCGAAGTTTTGCATTTTCCGTACGGAGCGCTATCTGACGTTCTTCATCTGTGATCGGATGAATATCAGCTTTTGTCGGCAGAATATGGGCATCGTCTTCCTGTTCTGTGACAGAGCAATCGGTGTCGTAGTCAGAAGCGGTATCGTCCTGATAGTGCATGGATTGACGGGATTTCAGGTTATGAGTGGTAGATGAGAAGAAAAGTGTTTCATCCGAGGGGGCGGTATTTCCCTGACGCTTGATATGTCTGACGGCAACACATGCCAGATTATACTTGGCTTCCAGTCCTAATAAATCTACCAGATATACCTTGTCGCCTACATGACACTGTGTATAAACATCCTGCATCGCCCATGCCAGGACTTTTCGATGCTCCAGTTTTACGGTTACGGAGTAAACCGGTCTGACAGAACTGGCTCTGTCAAATGTCTGATTGGATTTCCTGAGAATGATCGCTTCATGATAGAGCGCATGATTTTCCTGAAGCCGCTGTTTGAGGAGGATCCATCGCATATACTGTATGATGCTGATTATCATCCATATACCGACGAGGATCATCAGAATGATACAGGTGATGGTAACAATGATATGGTTCATATTGATGAGCGTTATGATGCTGATCGGAAGGAAGAGCAGCGCAACTATGATCTGATAAATATAATGATTGCGTTCGAGCATTGACTTCATGGAGAGCTTTAAATCTTCAAAAAAATCGTTTTCAATCGGTTTCCACATGGCGGTTCCTCCCGTTCAGGCTGATATCATGCAATCTATGTTCCGTTTGGCATGACAAAGTGTTATGTTTATGGTCAGTTTCAGACGGATACGAATGAGGTATATTTTATGCGGTAGATCATCCAGTTTGCCTTTCTGGTGGTATCATGGTCATAGCAGACAATCAATGCCTTGTTGCCCTTCCGGAGAGAAAAGGAATGATTGCTTTCGATAACTTCTGTCTGTCCCATGTCGTTCATGAAGTGATAGAAATATTGCGCCCGGTTATACCTGCCGGAACGATGATAGGTAACCTGTACTTCCGTAACGGTTACACACTGTGCCGGAGGCGTATCTTCCTGAAGCATCAGAAGATAGCCCCGGTGACATAACAGATACACAAGATATGCCAGCAGATAGCATACGGAAAAAATACTCATTACGATGGCTATGATTTTCAGTGCGTTATACAGCGTTAAGGCGGCAATCCATCCGCCTGCTGTGCCAAGCACTAACAGACAGAGCAATATCGTGCGCCAGGTCAGACTTCTTTTTTCTATCCGTATCGCTTTTTTTCTTTCCGTTTCCGTGATTTTCCGAAAAAAACTGACTCGCCCGGATTCCCGGGAGGAAAACACTCTGTTATCAAAATCATCATTGTTGTTCCGTTCAGCTGAAAATGCTCCATTCATACGCTGATCGCCATAGGTACCGGAACCGAATGATACCGCAGATGCAGTATCCCGATTGTCAGTATTGGTGAAGGTGGGGTCAGTAGTCGGCATAGGTATTGTCGCTATACAGGTATATCGGCTGGCGGCTTTATTGCCGGTCAGATCAATCAGTTCGACCGTATCGCCGATATGAAAGTTTGTATAGATGTCTTTTACCGTTCTGACTTTCAGACTGCGTCCTTCCAGCGAAACGTCGATCCAGAAACATGCCCGGTCTTCCATTGGCAGACCGTCTGTTCTGCGGTATTTTCTGATAATCGTGGCAGGATGTGACTGGGCACAGTTCTGTTCCTGCAGACGTCTGCGGATTGCCTTATCTTTGCTGTGCAGGATCAGTGCCGGTATCAGGATCATGATCGTTATACCAATTATGAAAGTGCAGGGTATCAGGATTCTCGGATGATCGGGACGAAGCCAGATGCAAGGAATCGCTATCATGCCTGAAAAGATCGACAGAATGACTGCATAGGGGAGGATATCAAGCGTATAACCGGAAGAATGTATTTTGAGTAATTCCTGATACTGATTATTATTGATGTTTTTCCACATATTGTTACCTCCGCTGTTCCGATGATACTTTCTCTATCATGATAGCATTAACAGGGCTTTCCTGTCATCGAAAAATGGATCGTATTTACTCTTGATAAACGGAAAATGGCGACTTTTTGCCGGATGATCAGACGGTTTCCTTCAAACAACGCTTTTTCAGATCTTTTGTATCATGACGGAACTTGTTGTTAACAAATCCGGTATGCTGATCATATCTGCATTATGATCGAAAAAAGAAAGGCAGTCATCATTGATGACCGCCCTGTAAAAGCGTCTGTAATCCAGGGCACAGGTGGATTACAAATCATGAGATCAGAAGAGATTATCCCGATACTCAGCGAGTTTATCATTCCAATAGATTTTATCTACATCCGTAATCGGTCGCAGGACCCGGCAGGGATTCCCTGCTGCAACGACATTATCCGGAATATCCTCTGTTACGACGGACCCCGATCCGATTACAACATTATTGCCGATTGTAACGCCGGGATTGATCACAGAATTGCCGCCGATCCAGACATTATCACCGATTTTGACTTCTCTGCCCATTTCGAGCCCGGAATTCCGGACAGCGGCATCAATCGGATGAACCGGAGTATAGATACAAACTCTCGGACCAAGGAGGCAGTTTTTACCGATTGTTACTTTTGCTACATCAAGAATAATACAGTCAAAATTGGCGTAAAAATTTTCGCCGATGGAAATATTCCTGCCGTAATCGCAGCGGAATGGCGGTTCGATATAAAGATTCTCACCGGTTTCTCCGAGCAGCTGTTTGAGCAGGTCTTTGCGGTATTCCATTTGTTCTTCGGTAGTATTATTGAACAGGCGGGTTAATTTCCGTGAATGTGCGGCATCAGCCTGCAGTTCTTTATCGCGGGAATTGTACAATTCCTGGGAAAGCATTTTTTCTTTTTCAGTCATCTTTTATCCTCCTTACTTTAATGTTATTCACCCCCGCGGCGGCGGCAAGCTGCCGCTCCCAATTCGCGCTGTCGTTCGCATACGCTCACTCTGATTGTTCTGATTTCAAACTCTGTGCCCGCGATTCACCGGCGCAGGTCGGACAGAATAATATTCCCATCCGCCGCCGCAGCCCTGAGGGCTGCTTTCCGGCTACTTCATCCAAAACGATACATAATCGGCTTTTTATAGTTGATGCGC
>CACYCN010000330.1 GCA_902772895.1 uncultured Ruminococcus sp. | reverse complement strand
GTCTGAATGACATAGCCCTGGGGAACGGACTGCTGGGGAGCGGTCTGAATGACATAACCCTGGGGAACGGACTGTTGAGGAGCGGTCTGAATGACATAGCCCTGAGGAATATTCCGGTTAGCGGCAGGCTGGACGACATAACCCTGAGGAACGGTCTGATTAGTTGCGGGCTGGACGACATAACCCTGGGGAACGGTCTGATTAGTTGCGGGCCGGACGACATAACCCTGGGAGCCGGCTGCCTGTTGAGGAGAGGAGTGAAGAGCCGGATTCAGTTCTGCGGTGGGAGAAGAGGAATTTCCGGATTTTTTGGATTGATTGGCGTTTCTGGTTTTGAAGACCTGCAGGATTTTCAGTTTCGGAGCCGGAAGGGTACCGGAAGCGATTGCTTTTTTGCGTTTCCGGATAAGGATCAGCAGGAATACGGCAGTTCCCATCAGTACGACCAGAATACAGCCGATCACGATCAGGGTAATAATGGGATAGGGATCATTGATCGTGAGGATGGGAGCAAGGCGGGTTTTGATACCGTAATCCATCCGGATACGATCATATTCGCCGGATGAACCGTTAAAAGTAACTTTTTTCAGGTTTTCATCATTATAAAACGCCGCTCCGAGATAGCGGAGACCACTGGAAATGGTGACGCTTTTCAGGTTTTCGCAATTACTGAAGGCACTATCGCCGATGAGCTTCACGCTGTCGGGAATTACGATTTCTCTCAGGGAATTACATTTGTAAAAAGCATAGTAACCGATAATCCTGACAGTGCTGGGAATGACGACTTTTTCAAGATTATTGCAGTTTGCGAAGGCATAGTCGGCAATATAAGTGACTCCTTCCGGAATTTCAATACTTTTCAGTCCGCTGCAGTTACCGAAAGCGTTTGATTCAATCGAACGCAGACTGTTGGGTAATTTGACACTTGTCAGATTTGTCTGATTATAGAAAGCAGAGGGCGAGATGGATAAGGTGCCGGGTTGGATTTCCAGTTTTGTATTCTCTGCCATGGTACCCTTGAATTTATAATAGTTCTTTCCGGAATAGATATCGCCATCGGAATGATCTTCGAAGGATTTGCAGGCAAATAAACCTACATTAACGGTATGGTCTGAATTGGTGATTTCCGTCGGGATCCCGGAACCGCCCATAGGAAAGGCATTGATGGCAATCAGACGGGTATTTTCATCCAGGGGAATAAAATAATCTTCCTCGGTGCTTTTCATGTATTTGTAATAAATATTGCCGAGATAAAGATGTCCCGGACTCAGGGCTGTGGCTTTGTTATACCAGGCGGTATCATCGAAGGTATTGGAGTACAGGTAAAGCAGACTGTCGGGAAGACGGATATCGATAAGTTGGGTACAGTCGCTGAAAGCGCTGTCACCGATTCCCATGACACCTTCCTCGGCTACCAGTTCCCTCAGATTGGTGCAGCCGCTGAAGGAATTGTTTTCCACAAAGGCAGCGCTGCCGGGGATCCGGAGCTGTGTCAGTGACTGACAGCCGTAAAAAGCTCTGCCGCAGATGCGAACGACACCGTTTTCGATCGTCAGATGTTCGATGTTTTTGCAGTTCTCAAAGGCGCTGTAACCGATGACACTGATACTGGAAGGAATGGTAAGGCTGATCAGAGAAGAGCATCCATAGAAAGCGGATTGGTCAATGCAGGAAACATTGCGCGGAATCGTTACCTCAGTCAGTCGGCTGCATTCATAAAAGGCTTCGGCTCCGATACTCATCAGTGAGTCGGGCAGGGTGACTGCCATCAGATAGTTACATCCGGAAAAGGCACCGTTAGCGATATGTTTGGTACCGCCTTTGATATCTGTCGTAAAATAGGTGTTTTTATTGCCGATGTATTGATAATACCAGTTGCCGAGATAAATATCATCGATGTTTCTGCTTTGCTGATCCGTGAGCCACTGTGTACCTAAAAAGGCATCCTTGCCGATCTTTTCCAGGGAGTCCGTGATATTGATCGTTTTCAGATTATAACAGCCCTGGAAAGCCTCGCTTTCAATGGAACGGATTTCTTCCGGAATGGAGATTTCTTCCAGCCATTGATTATTGGCAAAGGCTTCCGAGCCAACGGCAACGACCTTTTTTTGGACATCTTCTCCCTCGTAAATGAAACTGGGTAATGTTAACTTATGTGCTTTCCCTGTATATCTGGTAAGCATTGTTGTTTCCGCAGACAAATCGTTCCATTCGAAATCTTCCGCAGACAGCGTGTCATCTTCCACAGACAGCGTGTCATCTTTCACAGTATCAGCGTAGACTGTGATACCGCGGCTCAGTGACGGTACGGTGACCGCAAGTGTGGTGCAGAAACCGAAGAGCAGAACGGCGGATAATAAGGATAATATCTGTTTTTTGGTATTTCCATGTTTCATGACGGATTCCTCCTCGTTATTGAAGCATCATTAATTGACGAATCATCTTTACTGAAATTATCATATCATATTCAGACGGAAAAAACAGATAAATGTAAAATATGACAGGAAAATTGTCATTTTTGACTATTCCCGGTCATTTCATAGGTTCTATAGCTCCCTTTTGCAAGGAACGGCGTTATGTTTAGATGGATTTCCGCCGGATGTCGACAGGGGAATTCATTTTCAACTATTTGGTTATGTTTTTGATGCTTACTATTATGGTTATTTCTATTCGTTTTTTTCGAAAGGTGGTCTGGGGGAGCGGCAAGCTGCCGCACCCGATTCTGTTCTGCAAAGTTTTTGACAAACGGTCCCTTTGTATCTTTGCAAAAAAGGCTCTGCGCCCTTATTTCACTTGAAAAACGGGTTTCCCCCGAGAAAATGTCGGACATAAATGATTCGTAAATTGATTTCCATGGGATGTCGAAAAAAGGTCTTGACAAACAGGGGAGAATCGTGTATAATCATTACCAGTGTAAAGTGAAAGGCTTTACAGAGTACCGGGAACGGAGGCTGAACGAGGTGTCAAAGAACTTCAGAGTGTCGGAATTGTTGGATTATTACGGCCAGTTGCTCACAGACAAACAGCGGGAAGCCGTCGAGTATTATTATAACGACGATCTGTCCCTGGGTGAAATTGCGGAAAATCTCAATATTTCCCGACAGGGTGTGCGTGACAGTATCAAGCGTGCCGAAGCGGTATTATTTGAAGCGGAAGAAAAACTCGGAT
>CACYCN010000329.1 GCA_902772895.1 uncultured Ruminococcus sp. | reverse complement strand
TAACCGTTTGCCAAGAACTTTGCAGAACATCATCGGGAACGGCAGCTTGCCGGCGCAGAGCCTGCGCTCCCGTGATTGTTTTGTAAAGATACAAAGAAACTGTTTGTCAAGAACTTTGCAGAACATCATCGGGAACGGCAGCTTGCCGCTTCTGCCTTTTATTTTTTACAAATCAGTTATTCCTTTTGTGAAGGTGTGTTACGATAACGGCTTATTTTCTGAAAATTGATTTTCATGGATCAGGAGAGCTATGGAAACATCGGAGATCATCCAACATGAACCAAAGATAATATCACCGCATATTCCCGTTTCAGGTCGGAATAACGATAAAACCGCTGATTGGCAGGACTGGTAGAAGGAAGAGCGATTGCATCTAAACCGACCTGTCTGCGGCAGTATTTCTGATATAAGGCATAAGCTTTGGAACCGGTAGTCGCAACCGAACGGATCGAAGTCTTTGCCAGTAAACCGGCGATATCATTCGGCACAGGTTCCCGGATAGAAGCATCATCCGCTCTCTCGATCATACAGGAATGAAGAACATCCCATAAAGCGATATGATGCCGGAGCAGCAGATCACGCCGCTGCGAATTATCCACCGGCAGCGGTTCCTCAAACAATTCCGAAAGCAGCCGCCAGAAACGATTCCGGGGATGCGCATAATAAAACTGTGCTTCCCTTGACTTAGGCGAAGGCATGGTACCAAGAATCAGCAGTTCCGAATGTTCATCATAAATCGGCTGCAAGGTATGTTCCACATATTCCACCATGTAAGGACTCCTCCCGGCTCATTCATCATTCACGACAAATCCGGTAATTCCGGTATTGTCTGAGAATTCTCGTCAATTCTCGTCAATTCTTGTGCTCATCATATCATATATCCACTTGTCATGCAACGGTTTTTCCCTTATAATTATATATGATAATCATATATATTATGGGTATGGGCTATTAACAGCAAGTCGGCAAACTCTCCAGAGAGAGTACTTTTGGAGCCTGCGCACCCGTAATTGTTCTTCAAAGACATGAAGGAACCGTTTGTTAAGAACTTTGCAAAACAGAATCGGGAGCGGCAGTTTGCCGACGCAGAGCCTGCGCACCCGTGATTGTTTTTCAAAGACATGAAGGAACCGTTTGTTAAGAACTTTGCAAAACAGAATCGGGACGGCAGTTTGTCGGCGCAGAGCCTGCATACCCGTGATTGTTTTTCAAAGACATGAAGGAACCGTTTGTTAAGAACTTTGCAAAGCAGAATCGGGACGGCAGTTTGCCGGCGCAGAGCCTGCGCACCCGTGATCGTTTTTCAAAGACATGAAGGAACCGTTTGTCAAGAACTTTGCAAAACAGAAAAAGGTGTAATTATGAAAAAGATATTAGTCATCCTGACAGGAGGCACCATTGGCAGTGCCGTCCATAACGGAATCATCAACACAGACCCTGATCGTCTCAGAGTCCTGACACTTTACCGTCAGCATTTCGGAACTGACGATACATTTGAATGTATTCCACTGCTCCGGATCCTCAGTGAAAACCTCAGCAAACACCATTGGGAACTCCTTGTCAATGACATTCTCTCCCGTGACCTCAGCGATTATGAAGGAATTATTATTACACACGGCAGTGATACGCTGTCATATACCTCCGCCATGCTTTCCCTATGTCTGAGCGGACTGTCAGTTCCCGTGATCCTGACAGCTGCCGATTATGTTCCGGATGATCCGAGAAGCAATGCCCTGTGCAATCTGCGAGCGGCAGTAATCCTGATTCACAGTCTGTCCGGTGGGGTACTGACGGTTTACCGGAATCCGTCAGACGAATACTGTTCCGTATTTCTGTCAGGCAGGATCCGGGAAGCCGATCGTTTTTCCGATCGTTTCAGTTCCTATGACGGCGTCCCCTTCGGCAAGATCATGCAGGATAAACTGATCCTCACCCATCCCAGTCTGACAACAGACCATATCACACAACAGCATCCCCTGTTAACCAACGGTCAGCCGCTTTCCCTGCCGTATGATGTGCTGATGCTGCGGCCATATCCTTCTCTTCCCTACGGTTCCATTACCCTCAGTGAGAAGATCCGTGCCGTACTGCATCTGACGTTCCATTCTTCCACGGCGCCCTCCGGACAACCGGAAAGCGCATTGACTCTCTTACAGGAATGTCAGCGTCGGTCTGTTCCCTTTTATCTGGCATCCTTTTCCTCCAATCAGAAAGATCGGTATGAATCCGCCGCCTGTCTGCTGGAAAACGGCGCCCTTCCTCTTTTTGATATCGGCGACGAAAGTGCCTATGCCAAAGTCCTGCTTTTCTGCAATCTTCCCTCTCTGCATTCCACTGACTTTCTGTCAAAAAATATCAATTGGGAACATATTTTTCCTGTCTGATTCAGGTTGATCGTTTCCGGAAATAACAGGAACTATCATAAGACCACTATCATTTACGAAATACCTCTGCAAGCTGCCCATCAGCGCTATGCTCCCTCAACAGCCGTGATTCTGCCAACAGTAAAGCCGGGATCCTGATAAGATCCCGGCTTATTGATATAGAAAGGATTATTGATAAGTACCCAGAAGATTTTTCAGATAATCCACATAGTCATTTCTGACAGAATTCGGAAATACCAGTTCGACATCACGGCCAAAACCGCTGAGCCAGGCATAAAACTGGGGGCTCTTCTGAACATATACAGAACACCGGAAGAAATCCGGATCATCATCACGATAGATGCTGATATGTTTCCCGAAACGATCGGCGATCACACCTGCCAGTTCACTCTTCACACGGAGAACGATATTGATCGTCTCACCGCCGAACATAGAAAACGCTGTATTGACATAGTCGGTAATATTGATTTCGTCAAAATACTTGACGCCTTCTCTCGGTTCATTTTCCAGAACCGTAACGTCCTTCATCTTATCCACACGGAAAGTTCTCGGCGCTCTGGACAGAGAATCATAACACAGAACATAATAATACTCATTTTTCCATACCAATGCAAAAGGGCTTTGGGTATAGAGTCTGTCACCGTTTTCCTCATTTTTCTTATTGACTTCGGTCATCTTACATTCCTCAGCCCTGAGATTGATCTGCACTTTCTGATACCGAAAGACGATCTTGCGGTTCTGAGAAATAGCCTGATGGATCGCATCGATACTATAAATCACAGAGGAATTATCACTCTTGACAGCCTTTTCCAGATAAACACGTCTGTTCTGGAGTTTACCGCCGCCGTCCGGAACCAGTTTTTCCAGTTTCTTGATAATCGACTTGGTCTTTCTTGCAGAAATAAAACGGGACGCACTGAGCGCATCCACAATCATCTTGACTTCCGGAAGCTCAAAACTTTCTTCTTCTTCCTGACGGTTATAGTGTTCCCGAAGATAATAGCCACGTCTGCTTTTTTCAATATCATATCCGTACTTTTGCAGGCTTTCTATATAACTGTAGACAGACTTACGGTCAGCGTTCAGCTGATACTTTTCTTTCAGTATATCAATCAGCATCGTCGCACTCAGAAATCTTGATTCATCATCACTCTTTTTAAGGGAACTGTTTTGCTTCAGTTCATTCAGAACATACAGAATCTTCAATCTGTTGTCTCCCTTAGACATATACTTACACCTCCACACATTCTTTCTATCTTAATAAAATCATTATAGCACTATTTGGTAAATGATTCAAGATTTTTAAGCGATTTCTTGACAAAAAAATTTAAAAAAAATTAAAAAGCCCTTAATAATATCAGTTTGTTCATATTTTCGACTCATACTCACCGTTTTGCCATCAATAATCCACCTTTTTCAGATTCTTCAATTTTTTCGAAACCATGGTTCACAACAGGGATTTCCCGCTCAAATACACACTAAAACAGTAGTTTTATCGCTGTATTCCTATGATTTTCCCCGGAACATCATCCACCCCACCGGATACTCACACAGTCAAAAACTTTCCCCCGCAAAATCATATCCTGAAAGTTTCGGAGAGATATCATATCACATATCAAACACTATGAACAACAAAAAGCATTTCTGACAGGCGCCAGAAATGCTTTTTTTGAACATTTGTGATTTATATTGAGAAAAAGTCTATCCCACCATGTGACAAAGATACGGTTCAGCGATGACTTCCCGTACCGCCGCCACCTCCGAAACCGCCGCCGCCATGGCCGCCGCCACCGCCGCCGCTGTTGGTTTCGATCTTGACTCTTGTGGTACGGGTACCGATAAAGGTATCTTCCACATGACGCATGAGCATCTTTTCTTGGGAAGTATAGGCAGAAGCGCTGGTAGAAGTTTTGAACTTATAACGCTTCTTGATAGAAATACGGAAAATTGCCATGACCAGCAAACCAATGCCAAGTCCGATCGGCAAAACAAAATACCAATAGCGGTACGGTTTGAGCATTGTTTTGACGATCTGACCGTCTTCCGCCCGGTAATATCCTCCGTTGACCTCATCTTGATAAAAGCTGCCGTTCTCCATCCCTAAATTCTTATAGGAAATCAGTTCGGAACAGAAGGTCTTCAATCCCAGATAGATATCCCAGGATTTGATCTCACTGCCGCCGCTGGGGAAAGATCTTTGCATTGCTTTGAGAATCTTCCTTTGTCTGCCGCTGTAGTAATCGTCGGTATAATACAGGAAAGCTTCATGATAAGCATAGAGATAATCGTAAGCACTTGTATATCCGTCGAGATCGATATAAAGAAATACGACACCATTGGTATCACTCTGCCGAAACAGCACACGGGAACCGTAATAGGCAATATCTTCGGTTTTGCTGTCGCTGATATCTTGACCGCCGGCAAAGACGGCAATACTGAATCCGATTTCGGAAGCAGTCTCTTTCAGCATTTTTTTAATGGCTTGTTTTTCCATCTGAGTAAATCGTTGGGACTGGTCATAAAAATAGATCCGGTCATCCAGGTAATAGTCTCCGACGGTATAATAATCCAGATCATATTTTCTGGAAGACTTCGATGCGGCGTCCGCTGTGATACCGCACGTTAAGAACAGCACCAGACAGGTCAGTAACAGAGCGGCACCTTTCATGATTTTATCTTTCATAAGAAAAAGTACCCTCCCAAAAACAGCACAGCGGCAACTCCCAGAGCGATCAGCATACCGATCCAGAATAATTTGGTTTTTGAGATCGGCAATTCTCCTGACACCTTTCCGGTCTGACCGTTCACCGCATATTCCCATAGTTTCCCCTGATACTGGAACGTCATGAACCAGACAGGCAGCAGCATATAATCCCAGCTCAGAGAATCCGTCCGGTTATATTGCTGACGGCGTTTCAGGTAGGAATAGTTGGTAGTAGCATCCAGCATTTTCGCATTATTCTGATACATTCTTTCCTGAATACGAGGAAGTACCTGTTCTTTATCGACATCATATTTATCGGCATAAAAACCGCTGAGATATGCCATATTAAACGGACGCGCCTGAGAATAATCAAACGGTTCAATCGCCTCCATCAGCTGATCTTCAATTTTCTGGGAACCGTCAGCCGGAACTCCCTCATAGTTAATGGTAGCCTCTCTCACGACACGATAACTTGTGGTTTCGGTATAACGATAGCTGCCGGAAGACCAGGTTCTGACATTTTCACCCACCGCTTCCATCCGGGAGGAAGTAGATGATCTTGCCACCCAGAAAGGAACATATAAACCGGTCAGTTTTTCTACCTGTACACTGGACGTAAGGTCTTTGGGGATAAACCATTTTTTCTTTGCCCAGGCTTTATATTTTTCGACAGCGGCATTTTTATCAAACCCGAACGGCAGTACCATCGAAGGACGGTACATTCCGTCTACACGACCTTTCAGAATAACCGGGTTATGACAGTAATAACAGAAAGCGGCAGCGGTATTGCGGTCACACATAATTTCCGCTCCGCAGCTCGGACAGGTATAGAGCATGGTTTCCTCATTGAATTGTTCTCTTGCCCGGCGTTCCTGATCACTGACATTCTGTTCCGGCGGTATCTGCCCCTGTTTTGACCGGTACTCCTGTTCCGTCTGCATATATTTCCGCTGATACGCCAGCACATCCGCCTCTGTAAAGGCGCTGCGGCAATAGTCACAAGTAAACTGCTGCTGACCCGGCGAAAACTTCAGATCCGCATTACAATTCGGACAATGAAACTGTTTGGCTTCACTCTCCATTCTATCATCTCCTCTCAAAACAAGGGCTTTCTCCAAACCTCTCTGATGTCAAAGGCTCTGCCTTTGGCATCCGCACGTTTGCGACCCGCTCACTGCACTTCGCTTACTTTTTCAGGTATTCCTCTACTTCCGTGTCCGCAATTCTAACAACATTGATCTCTCAGATTCGCATACATTAACTGACCGGTTAGTTTATCACAAAAAACAGGCGCATAAACTATCAAAGACAAAATATTTCTCGTTCCGCATTAAGTAGCCGGAAAGCAGCCCTACGGGCTGCGGCGGCGGATGAAAAGTCAATTCTTCCGTATTTGCGTCGTGAAACGCGGACAATGAAGTAGAATTCAGTCAATCAGAGTGAGCGTATGCGAACGCCAGCGTGAATCGGGTGCGGCAGCTTGCCGCCGCGAATCGGGTGCGGCAGCTTGCCGCCGTGAATCGGGTGCGGCAGCTTGCCGCCGTGAATCGGGGGCGCAGGCTCAGCGCCGTTTCGGAGTAATTTCACCTGACTGTTTGTAGATACTGTCAGCAGGGACCACGCCGCGAATCATCGAAAGCGGATAAACCGTTGCATGACGTCCCAGGACAGTACCTGGATTGAGTACGGCATTACAGCCGATTTCCGCAAAGTCACCGACAATAGCGCCGAACTTTTTCAGTTCCGTATCGATTTTTTCATCACCGGTTGCGATCGTCACAAGACTTCTGTCAGATTTCAGGTTAGAAGTAACGGCGCCGGCGCCAAAATGGGCATGATGTCCCAGAATGGAGTCACCGATATAATTATAATGCGGAACCTGCGCATGGTTAAAGATAATACAGTTTTTCAGTTCCACCGAGTTGCCCACAACCGAACCTTCACCGACAATGGCACTGCCTCTGAGAAAAGCGCCATGACGAATCTCAGCATCCGGACAAATAATCAACGGACCATGAAGATAGGCTGACGGCGCCACCTCAGCGCTTTTGGCGACCCAGATATCCTCACCGATTTTATCATATTCCTCTTCCGGAAGCGTCTCCCCCATTTTTCTGACAAAATCCGCAATTTTAGGCAATGCCTCCCACGGATAGGTCAATCCTTCAAAAATACCGGCTGCAATGGTCTGTGACAGATCCAGCAATGCAGCTATCGTCAACTGTTCGTTTATCATTGTGATTACCTCCATCAAATATCAAAACATCAAATGATCAGTCGTCAGCGGCAGGCTGATAGAAGCCCCAGCTTTCATCACGGAATTTTCCGGCCAGAAACCAGATGGTCTTACCGGTCGTTTCAATTTCATAAGCCGAAAAGCTATACGGACGTTTTGTCTGCGGTTCCAGAACGATATCGCATTGACCAAGGGATCTCCACTTATGAGAAAACACATCAATTCCCTCAATACAAAAACGTTCGCCTTTTGATTTTCCTAAAAACAGATAGTTTTTCATCACTTATCCTCCTTATTACACGGAACCATCAGATGATTCCGAACGGCATCCAATCGAAAAGAACTTTCATTTTCCGTTCACTCTTTCCATATCGCTTTTAAAATGTCAATTAACCGGCGGCGGTTTCCACGATATTGATAATTTTATAGCTTCCGTCAATCAATTGAAAAGTGAACAGTTCATGACGGTCATAGACGCCGGGCGGCTGAGACGTACCGTCCAATTCCGTAAACGACCCGGAACAGGTCAGTCGATACCGCACATCCACCAGATAATTTCCGTTATCATCCAGCAGGACATTCTCAAAATCCATACCGGTCAGTTCCGTCGATTCGATACCGATCACAAGATCTTCAAAGGCTGTCTGATCCTGAAAAACAGGGACAGTATTTGTCATATATTCTGCCAAAGAATAATAATCATGTCCAGACAGAGCCGATAAATAACCCTGAACGGTTATTGTAAGAGCGGACTGTATCTCTTCACTCAATTCTGCCTGCTGACGAGGCACAGGCGTTTCACTTATCTGAGATTCCTCTCCACAGCCTTCGGTCATCCATACCATCAAGCCCAGTATCAGACAACAGGCAATCACTCCGACAGTTTTAAAAGAACGCCGGAAACCTGACGAAACCGAAAGCAGCTTTTTCACCGGACCCATCAGATCATCCCTCTCTGCCGCAAAAAGAATTCGATCAGTTCCACACACCTTGAAACACCCAATTCACCGCTATTGATACACAGATGATAATTTTCCGGTTTTCCCCATTGACGGTCAGAAAAATGATTATAATAGTTAGCTCTTGCCTTATCTCGTTTACGGAGATAGCTTTCCGCTTTATCCTTGCCGATTTTATGGACATCAACCGCATATTTCAGACGCTTATTGAGATCGGCATAGATAAACAGATTCACACAATCCTTCCGGTCAGCCAGCACATAATCCGCACATCTGCCGACGATCACACAAGGCAGCTGAGCCACTTTCCGGATCACATCATGCTGAATCAGGAATAAGCGGTCATTGATCGGCAATTGTGAAGCCACTCCCATTTCGCTGTTCACACCGGCAGAAGCGCCCAGTGACAGGGAATATAACAGACTACTGGTTGCCGTTTCGTCATATTTTTCAAACAATTCCGGGCTGATACCGCTTTCTTTGGCAGCCAGATTGATCAGTTCCTTATCGTAATACAGAATCCTCAGATCTTCCGCCAGTGCCTTACCGATTGCACGACCGCCACTACCGAATTGACGTGAAATCGTGATAACCATATTTCACCCTCCTATCATTGTTTTCATGGAATGATTGCCGCTGTGTCAGAAACGTATGTCCATTTTCAGATGGCGCAGCAAAATCTGATTGGTACAGCAATATTATATCATATCCGCACCGGAAAAGAAACGGGTTCACGTGAATATTTTCGCATAGTTTTGCCATATGCGGCAGTCACATTCTCTGACAGCCTCCTGCATAAAAAATAACCGCCGTTTTCTTCACACAGCGGTTATAAAAAGTATCACGATAATCCGGAAATCAGTCATCTCTGGTTTTCGTGGCATAGAAGAAATCCACTTCCCCACCATAGGGATGAAAAATGATGCCTGTCACATTAGGAGCGGCAGCATAATAACGGCTCTCGGTATAAAGCGGATAAAAGACACCGTTACTCTGAAGATACTTTTCCGCCTCGATAGTAGCATACAGGGCGTTTTGTTCCGGGAGCAGCATCAGCTTACCTACCATTTCATCATAGGCAGTATCATGAAGCTGGGCAGGATTATAGGAACTGTCAGACGTAAACAGGGACAGCGTATTGATGGGATCATCCCCTCCGGCGGTCAGCGGTGCCACCACAACCCGGAAGGAACCGTCTGAAACATCATCTTTCAATTCCGCCAGCGAAACGGGATTTTTATTCAGATAGCTGCCTGTCACTTTATTCCATGTTTCGATCATATTATTGACGATTTTCTGAGTAGCTTCATCGTTAGTACAGAGGATCGTCATTTTAGGCAGTTCATCGATCTTCAGTTTTGTCATAGCCTTCTGCAGATCAGCCTTAGCCGTGGAAGAATAGGCGATGGAAAAACCGGAGCCTGCCTGTTCCCGATAGGAAGCGCCGTTCATTCTGGCAGAAGCAGGAATCAAATCATCTCCTGCCGTACATCCGTCCGGCAGACTGCTCAACAGATAATTGCGGTCTAAAGCCGAAAGTAACGCCCTGCGGATCTCGGAATGCGCCAATACCTCATTCTGCGTATTGAAAGCGATTCCCCAGACCGTATCGCCGAAAGACGTCAGATTCAGCGCATTTTCCTGTGCTCTGGCAACTTCACTGCCCGGCAGCGCATAACAGTCCAGTTCCTCTGACAGAATGGCATCGCAGACATTCGCAGGACTTTCCCCGATAACGATATTCACTCCGGCAGGTACCGGTACATCCTTACCGCCGTATTCCGGATTTTTCCGGAGATTGATGGATTTATCGTGTTCCCAGCCGGAACTGCGGATATAAAATGCACCGTTGGAGAGCAGCTTGTCAGCCTCCCTGCCATACTGTCCGGCGGTTTCTTCAAAGAACTGCTGATGACAGGGCATTGCCGGAGGAGACGCCATCAGAGTCAGAAAATCCGAATCCGGATATTCCAGTTCTATTTTAAGGGTGGTAGCATCCAGCGCCTTGACTCCTAACTCTGAAAGCGGTAATTCACCACGATTGATCCGGTCGGCATTTTTGATACAAAAAAGAGTAGAAGCGGTAGGTGACCCGGTGGAAGGCATGATGGCACGGCATAATCCATAACGGAAGTTTTCTGCCGTCACACGGTCGCCGTTCTGCCAATGGGCGTTGTCACGCAAATAGAAAGTATATGTCATCTCATGATTGCTGACATTCCAGAATTCGGCTACTCCGGCGCAGGGCGTCTCATTTTCGTCCAGACGGACCAGCCCTTCAAAAATATTCCGGATAATCAGACGTGAGGCGGAATCATTGGCAATCTGCGGATCAAGCGTATCCGGCTCATAAGTAATATTATAACAAAGAATCTCATCTTCCGGAACCGCCTTTTTTTCCTTACAGGCTGCCAGAGAAAACACAAGGGATGCGCACATCATCAGACTGAACAGCAATTTGACAGGCTTCAATCCGAGTCCTCCTTTCCGATTGACACTGATCTTGATTCTATGATATTCTCACACCGGCATAAAGTCAAGGGGAATCGGAATGAATTTTCAGGTAAAACAGGATAAAACTAAATCAGGCTCCGTCAGTCATACGGGAGCCTGATTCAGAACAAATGAATGTTAAGTTAATAAGATTTTCCGGAATCAGCGGCTGATTACAGAACCGCTTTGATAGCGGCTAACAGTTCCTCATAGGTTTCGAATGCAGGAAGTTCCGGATTATCCTTCTTGATCTGTTCGGTACTTCTGAACAGGAAACCTGCCTTACTTGCCTTGATCATTCCGAGATCGTTATAGCTGTCACCGCTGGCAATCGTATCATAACCGATCGACTGCAGCGCCTTGACGGTAGTATACTTGGACTTTTCGATTCTCATTTTAAAGCCGGTAATTTCACCGCTTTCCGCAACCTCCAGCGTGTTGCAGAAAATGGTCGGCCAACCCAGCTTCTCCATGAGCGGCTTCGCAAACTGTGTAAACGTATCGCTGATAATGATCACCTGTGTCAGGGAACGAAGCTCATCCAGAAATTCCTTGGCGCCCGGCATCGGATCAATCCTGGCAATGGTATCCTGAATCTCTTTCAGACCCAGACCATGCTCTTTCAGGATCGCCAGACGATAATTCATCAGCTTATTGTAATCCGGCTCATCACGGGTCGTTTTTTTCAGCTCCGGAATCCCGCTTGCTTCCGCAAACGCAATCCAGATTTCCGGTACCAGAACGCCCTCTAAATCTAAACATACAATTTCCATTTTACCGACTCCTTTTGTGTCTGTTTGGCAGAATCTTCCTGCCGCTTGTATTATACCACACTTTCTGTCTCTTGAAAAGCTATTTTTTCACACCGGATTTCCGGAATAACACTTTATCGGACAATAAAGTTTCCCACAACCCCTTTCGGATAAACGGCGTTTCAGATTTGGCTGACACCGGATACTCCTGCGTTCATCATGACGCTTTCTTCAGATACATCGGTCGTGTATGGTAATTGGTCACAGAATAACTTTACAAGAAACGGATAATATGGTATAATGAGACAAAACATGGATGATACATTCGGAAAGAAGGTGATCGTTTGATAGGTAATTGGATTATTCTCGGGGCATTCATGTTTGTGATCGGTTTTTTCGCTATACTGACCTTTATCCTGAATCACAAAGAAGCGTTTGATATTTATTCGGAGGATAAGATTCTGAATGACCGGTATTTTTACTGTGAACTGACGATCACCGGAGGCAGTGAACATGAGAATAAACGGTACCTGCTCCAGTATAATGACGAAGACTATGCCTCTCTCAGTTTCCATGATTCTTCTGAGGGAAGCCATATCAGACAGGAACGGAAAGTCGATCAGAAAATCGTTGCCGACTGTAAAGAACTCTATAAAAAATACGGCGTATTATTCTGGTCTGACCTTCAGAAAGGGGAACCGAAATCTGAAGATACTCCCCAGAAGATACTGAAGTTTTCTTCCTCCAGAGCGTCTGTCAGTTTTACCGATGATCTTGTCTTTCACGATAACGGTGAAATGATCTTTCAGGACATCGAAGTCTTACTGCAGCAATATCTGAATCAATCATCAGAAGGAGATGTGACACATGGGTCTGTTTGACAACCTTAAAAATCAGGTCAATCAATTTTCAAGAAGTGTAGGCGGTAATAAAACCGTTGACGTTGTATTCCCCCAGCTTCCCGATAATCTGGCAGGTTTTTGTGCACTGCCTCAGGCTGCTTTGGCTACCCCTTATGATACTGCCGCGATGACGGTTCTGGCATTTTGTTATTATCCCAAAAATAAAGAGTTATCATTATCCATGGTAGACTATCTCAGAGGCCCCCGTCCTCTCAGTCCGACTGAAAAATCATTTATTGCAGATCGTTTCCGGGATGCGGACTATGTTCCCAGATCTTACTTTGTCGGTTCCACTTATCAGAACGATTATGTTCCTGCCAAACCTTATACGGTACGTGTTTTTGAAAACCCCTATTCCTATGAAACCGAAAATTATGCCAAGATTTTTATCAATTCCGGCGGTGCTGACAATCCCCGTTCGGTGATGATGCGAAAAGCCAAGGACGGTAAGTGGTATCTCTGGGAACAGTATATTCTGGTAGGGATCCGTGCCCCTGAAAGTACCAATCCATGGGCATAACCGTCATAATAAAGGAGTGTCAGTCATGAAACCTACAGGCTTTTGGAAGATTAAGGAAGTACTGAAATTCAACGATCAGTTTGAACGTGTCTGGACAGATGTCCCGCAGCTTCTTGACGATCCGGAAACAGACGATTCCGATAAAAGATTGCTTTCCTCTTTTTTTGACTTCCGGGATGACGGGATCATTGCTGCCGTAATGCCTCTTCCGGAAGGGATTTCTCAGGAAGAGATTGATCAGGCTGTCGCAGAAGGAGACCTCGAACTATATGGTGACGGTCTGATGTGTTATGAAAAGTACCCCTGGAAGTTCGAGGACGGCAAGATCAGCATAAATACCGGTGCGCAAGGTGAAATTCTGGGAGAAGCAATCTCTCCCTGGATGGAAATCCCGGAAGATAACGGCATTCTGACTCTGTTTTCCTATCATCTGATAAAATCATAGCGCACGGCAAGCTGCCGCTCCCGATTCGCGCCGGCGTTCGCATACGCTCACTTTGATTTTCTGAATTCTACATTATTGTCCGCGATTCACCGGCACAGAGCGGGCAGAAATGTCTTTTCATCCGCCGCCGCAGCCAGAGGCTGCTTTCCGGCTACAAAAATCAACAGGCACATGACTACGTTTTCAGGTAGTTCATGCGCCTGTTTTTTTGTGATATCAATTTTAAAGATTCAAAGAATGAAAGAGATATCCATAGAAGTAAGGTAGCGAGCGTATTGCAAACATGCGGCTGAGGGAATTATTCGTCACGCCATACGCTATAGTCAGATTTATCGTTTTTCTTGACGATATAGAGTTTACTGTCGGCATGTTTCAGGGCGATATTCATAGATTTCTGGTTGTAGCTCTTCATATCGGCAATACCGATCGAACAGGAAACACGCTGCTTTTCGGAAATATTGACATTCCCCTTGACAGCGGCTTCAATATCGGGAATGAAATAGTTACTCTGCTCAATCTCGACATAAATCTGTTTAGCAGCCGCAATACCTTCTTCAATGTCATGTCCGGGCATGATCATCAGGAATTCGTCACCGCCGTAACGGACAATATATCCCTTATCGCCGACAACCTTCTCAAAGAGACGAGAGAAACATTTCAGAATGACGTCACCTACGGCATGACCAAAAGTATCATTACAAATCTTGAAGTTATCCAGATCCATATAGAGAACGGTCGCACAAACATCCGGTTTTTCACCTTTGCGAACCAGTTCTTCATAATCATCAATCTGTTTGGAGAAGCCCTGACGGTTGAACAAGCCGGTCAGCAGATCGGTAATCGCACTCTTCTGAAGTTTTTCGTTCATCTCACTGATTTCTTCTCTTGCCTTGAGACGGAAGAGCGTATCCGTCAGCTGACGAAGGGCGGATTTGAAAATCGTGATATCATTACGGTCGAGGAATGTGATACTGGTTGTCATATTTTCCTGCAGATCGATCGCCGCAATCAGGAAACCTGTCAGTTCATCATCGGTCGAAAGCGGTACACAACCGCAGGAGACGATTTTATTGACACCGAACAACGGAACAATTGCCGAATAAGTATAGAATTCACGGTCATAACGGGATGCCACAAATTCCTTTTTATGCTTTGTGAAGTAGTCGGTCAGTTCATTCAACTGTTCTTCGGTCAGATCGATACCACTGCAGTTATAACGGATCACCGGTTTCTTATTGGTCACTTCCACATAGATAATACTGTCAATATTATAACCGTTCTGCATGGTGGCCATGGAATTGTCAATAATATCCTGAGAGGTATAGTTATCCTTATTGATCAGATCCTGCCATGCCACGAGGAAATCAATACCCTTTGTCTTATCCGCCAGCATCATTTCCATCTCACCCAGAGAAGCCAGTTCTTCGATCTGGTATTTATTGACACTGGTCAGCGGCAGATCCACACGCTTGGTAATCAGTGACTGCTTATGCATTCTGGCGAAAACAACTTCTTCTTTATGTTTATAGCCGTGTGAGTTACAGAACTCCATACATTGCTCTAAGATTTCCTGTTCTTTTTCGGGTTCATTCTGTTTTTCATAGAGATCGGCCTGTTCCAGCGCAAACATAGTATAAACAAAGAAATGCAGTCCGACCGTTCGCATCATATGGAAATATGCCTTATCAAAACACGCCTGGGCACGTTCAATACTTTCCGATTTTTCCAGCAGTCCCTTGACGAAATAGTAGAAGAACATATCATCGTCCCACAGGAAATAACTCGGTTCCCCATCGGGATAAATAATATGATGCAGGACACGTTCCATCTTATTCAGATAGAAATGGGCGTTATAATCGATCCCCATCTTATAGCTGCAATAAGCCATCATGCCATAGACCTTTGACATATTACAGATCGCCATACGGTTCTTTTTAATAGATTTCAGCAGTTTGGTAGTATAGACCAGATACCCGAAAGCAGTTTCAAAATTATCGGCTAAAATCGCATTGGTCGCCATATTATACAGCGTTTCGGAAACGGCATAATACTGTTTCTGATGGAAGAAGATATCCAACGCTTTATTGAAATAATCGTTTGCCATGGTGAACTGCTCACTGACGATCCGGTTAAATCCGAGTCCGTTATAGATATGGGCTTCTTCGACAGGATCATTCTGACGTTCAATAATTTCCAGACACTTCTTATAATAGTAATCAACAAAACTGAAAAAGCCATATCCCTGCGCCATAAAGGCGTTTTTCCGCCAGGCAGCAATGATAACTCTCTCATTTTTGAGCATGGTAGCCAGTTCCATTGCTTTTTTGAAATATTTCTGTTCCTCACAGGTTTTGGAATCACCGATATAATTTTCCTTGCCGTTACCGCAGCCAAAGAACATAATATGTGCCAGATGGTTATAAGCTTTCATTTTCATTGCTTTTTCGGCAAAGGCATCCAGTTTATCACCTTCGAAAACTCTGTCCCAGCGATACATATTATTCCAGCTGTCCAGTGAATACGTATATTCCAGCATTTCGGTCTTGAAGATGAGTTCCTCCGAACCAAGCTTTTTAGCGATCCGCTCACACTTATCACCGTTCTTGACGGCAAGGGAACGCTGACTCTCAAAGCTCTCACAAAGCGCCAGTACATAATGATACTGGAAAGACATCATCAGATCCGGATATTGCGTATTGACATTTTTGAGTTTCTCACACATCATCAGAGCAGTCGTGACATTCCTGTCACAGAGTGCTGCCTGTGCATAGAGAATATAGAACTTTGCTCTGTCTTTCGGAGGAATACTGACTTTTTCGTCAGTAATTTTACTGTCAATAATTTTCAGATAATACATTGCCTGTTTGATGGCAACCGTCTGGATCATATTATTGATATAAATCAGATAGACCGGGAAATCTGCAACCGACGGCTCAAAACTTTCCGTAATATTGATATCCGTCTGCACATCCTGCACATTCCATTCCAGCATATAGTTCAGGTCTTCGATCTTATGTACCAGAAACGTCCACTTATCCTGCGTATAGGCAGGTACGACATAGGCTTCGTTATAATTGGCAAGAAGTGAGATTTTTTCATGAGACTGCTGGATAAACTCAAGCAGGAATGTCAGCGTGGAATTTTCCGCCAGATGCAGACGATTCAGCACCATAAACAAGGTATGTTCCTGAGAAATATAGGTGAACAGTCTGGAGAGGGATTCCGCAAACATTTTCCTCTCATAATCGGCTTCCACAACAATCAGTTCTTCCTCACGATGACACTCACCGGTCAGAATATAACTTTCCAGCGTAGAACGGCTCAGGTAATAGACATCTGCCTTTTCCAATAATTCCATCACAGGCGTACTCTGATAGTATTTGAAATAGAGTTGCTTGATCCATGTCAGGAACGGCTCATAAGCCTCCTGCATACGACTGGCGGAGAATTCATGATACAGCAGTACAATATCTTTTTTACTGTTTTTTACCGTCTCCTTGATATGATCCACCGAGACATTCAGGGTATTGTAATGCTTGACAAACAGAATTCCGCTATGATTCAGTTCCAGACCGTGAACGAGCGAATCAACGATCTTTTTAGTATATAACTGAGAATATGATTCCATAGATTTGCCCCCCAATATCTTCATCGTTCTATCATATTTTTCTCAATATTACAATACAAAATTATTCATCATTATTTTATCATATATTTTCGGTTTGAATAAATGAGAAATTGTTAAATTTATTTGTCCCGTTTTTTAACAAGCTGATTCAATTGAGATTCATTCGTGATATTTGCCCGACTCTCACTTGATTCCTGTAATTCTTTCCAGGAATATTAACAAAACGTGAATAATCGATTCAAAAAAAGAGAACCCTTCTCTATCAGAAAGGTTCTCTTGAAAGACGTTATCTCAGGAATCCGGACTCCTGTTATGTTATACAAGACCTGCTTCTCTGAGGTTCTCGGAATGTTCTTCCATCGTCTCAGCATAGTAGGATACCGCAGGATTATCACCCTTGGCAGGCTTATGACAGAAGTAATAATAATCGGTTTCTGCCGGGCAGAGTGCTGCTTCGATCGCATCCATACCGGGGTTACAGATGGGTCCCGGCGGCAGACCACGCAGTTTATAGGTATTATACTTACCCTTGAAGCTGAGTTTCTGACCGGCAGGCACATCCTGCTGGGAAGCATAGGGGTAGAAGACCGTGGAGTCTAACTGGAGATAATCCAGACCGCTCTCGTCATTGTCATTGACACCGCCGGTTTTCACGGTAGCAAGTCGGTTATGAAGGACTGAGGATACCATATACATATCATCCTTATCCGCCGCTTCTGCCTGGATCAAAGATGCCAGTGTCAGCAGATCCTCCATTGACATACCGGCTTTCTTAGCGCGCTGTTCAATCGTAACACGCTTTTCAAAGCCATCGGCGCGGGTCTTGGTGGAGTACATCTTCCGGCGATAGTTTGCCAGGAATTTCTTGATGACAACATCCACTTTTTCATTGACATAGAAATCATAGGTATCCGGGAAGAGATATCCCTCTAACTTATACTCACGCTTGGAAGCGTTCGGGATACTCTTGATGAAGTCATAATTCTCGTCAAAGTCATCGGAATTACACTTTGCCAAAAATTCCTTACTGTTACATACGCCGCCTTCTTCCAGAATCTTGGCATACTGACGCAGACTCATACCTTCCGTAAACCGCAGGGTCACAACGTCGGTACGGTTCATATCCGACTGCATATAGTTGATGATCGCTTCATAGTCCTTATTGGTAGCGATATCAAAGGTACCCTGGGTAAAACCGGTGGTAGATTTGGTAACGGTAGCAAACAGTTTGAAGAATGTCTTATTTTTGATAACATGATTGGTATAGAGAATATCGGTAATTTCATCAATGGTAGCATTCTGGGGAATCGTAATCGTAACGGTATTCTCCTCTTCTCTGCCTACTGCAAGCAGATCGTTGACGCCTACCATCAGGAACTGTCCGATCATGATCGATGCCAGTACGATCATCACCCACCATACGGTACGGAAAATGATCCGGTTATTCTTGGCTTTTCTTCTGCGGCGCTTACGGTCAGTCCGCTTGGCTTTCCTCAGACTCTTCTTATCGATCACACCGCTGTCCGGATCCGGCACACTGCTGTAACTGTTGAGTTCGGCAATATCTCCGTTATCCTCTTCCGCAGGTTCTATGACATTCCGACTTACCTCCGGCGAGGATGTCTGAACCGGCTGATACGCAGAAGGGGCATCCGTTTTAGGAGGCGGCGGCGTTGTACTGCTCAGTTCCTGATTATCTTCGATGTCATCACCGAAATGAATTTTAAAATTGGCTACTTTTTCTTGTCTTTTTCTTTCAAGCTCATCACTCATCAGAGAAAGACCTCCTTACTTTCAGGGAATGGGACTTGGGACGGCACATTGCCGACCGGCTTCCTTCAGGGATCGGATTTGCGTGTTTTCCGGAAATACTTTTCTGTCACGACCATATCGACCGGACGATCATACTTTCCGATGGGGAGCGACCACTGTACGCAGCTGCTGTAACACAGCCCTACGGTAACACCCGGATAATCCGACAGAAAACGGTCATAAAAACCCTTGCCATAGCCGAGACGGAATCCCTTGAAATCAAAGGCCATTCCCGGCACAATACAGATACTGTTCTCCGGATCCCGCAGTTTCCGGCAGGGCGGTACCTTCGGCTCCTGCACGCCGAAATATCCCGGTTCCAGATCTGACAGGGAATGAATCACATAGAATTCCATTTCCCGGGTGGATTCGATACATTTCGGTACGGCGACACACTTTCCGTCAGAAAGCGCCCGTTCTATCAGCAGAAGGGTGTCAACCTCTATTTCTTTGGAAACATAGGTCAGAATCGTCCTGGCTTTCGGGTATTGATACAGGGTAGTGATACGTTCCAGGATCCGACGATCGCAATCCAGCTTCTGCTCCGGCGTCATCTGACGGCGAAGCTGTCGGAACCGTTCCCTTAATACGGTTTTTTCCTGTTTCAGATCCTTTACCGGCATTGGATGGAAGCCTTTACCTTGGCAGCGACCGCTTCACCCCTGAGAGCGGACAGCAATGCCAGACCAAAATCGACAGAAACACCCATGCCCTTTGCGGTAATGATATTCCCGTCTGTACAAACGAAATCATCTGTCGGAACTGAGCCTTTCAGTTCACCTTCAAAGGAAGGATAGCAGACTGCTTTTTTGCCCTGAAGCAGTCCTAAATGCCCCAGTACGGAAGGCGCCGCGCAAATCGCTCCAACGATTTTACCGTCAGCCGCACAGGCTTTTGCCGCTTCACAGACGATCGGAGAAGCCTCCAGATTCAAAGTACCCGGCATACCGCCCGGCAATACGACACCTTCTGCCTCAGCCGTTCCCGGGAATTCGCTGTCAGCGATATCCGCACAAATGCTGATATGATGGGAGCCTGTAATCGTCTTACCGCCGATGCCGACAGTCACAACGTCTACACCGCCTCTGCGCAGGATATCCACCGGTGTCAGCGCTTCTATTTCTTCCAGACCATTTGCTAAAAATACATATACCATTATGGTGTCCTCCGTTCCGTATCGTTTCATTTCTGCTCATTGATTGTTTTTCCCTGCTCTTCCGAAAGGGCAGTTTTTTACTAATACTATTAAAACGCAAATTGTCAATCTTGTCAACTCTTATTTTTCCGGAATTTCATTTTCCCGAAGACTCAGCCTGCCGCTGTTTATTTTTTGAAATAATGTTTCCGCATCACCAGCGAGATGACACAGATCAGCAGCAGTGTTCCGATAAGAATGAGGGCATAGATCGGATTATCGGAACTGAGACGGGAAACGGCGCTCCCTTCAGAACTTTCCTGGTCAGAAGAAAGACTTTGTTCTTCCGAAGGTTCCTCAGAGGGATATTCTCCCTTGAATTCCACATTCTGTGAGAAGACGGCATGGAGCGCTCCGTTGCTGATCGTGACAATATATTCCCTGCGCTCCGGAAGATAGAGGGTTTCGTCACAGGAAACCGCAGCACGGTAATCATCCGGCAGCAGTTTCTCAAAAACAACGGTTCCGGTCTTGTCAGTCATCAGTGAGGTATGACCGAGAGTCACGGTAATTCCTTCCGCAGGTACCTGATTCTGGTCGATAAACCGGAACGTTGCGCTGCCGTATACGATCGTATCAGCGGCTCCGGCATCGGAACAGTTTCCGGCAGTGTCAAAGGCACGATAGACAATTTTATGTGTCGAAGAACGGCTCGACCAGGAACTGGTACGGATTTTCAGTTTATTCAGTTCCTCTTCCAGATTTGTGATATCATACAGGAAAGTCACCACACCTTTTTTATCCGTCTCACGACTGATGAGACGATAACTGTTTTCGGAGATATAGCCGGCATGGATCAGTTCATCCAGCGAATCGGTATAGTCATAACTCTTGGTAGTACTGTTATAAGCGGCAGCATAGAACAGATAATCCGATACGGCGTTATTATCCCGTGCCGATAAGGCAAGATAGATCTTTCCATCCTCCACATAGGTGCGGCTGTTGACACAAGAAGGCGCTTCGGTATCAATGACAACCGAAAACGACTGACGGTATTTTTCCACGATACGGCCGGTCGCATCCTTGACGCCGGCAGTTAAGATATATTCATAGACCCCGTCTGTCAGCGGAGCAAACAGTTTTTCACTTTCATAGAAGTGATCCGCCAATTTTTCATAAGACCGGTAATCCGGGTCACGGTAATGACTGAGATTCCCCAGCGGCAGAGTAAAGACTTCTTTTCCGGTACTGTCCTTCATAACGGCGGTATAATCATAGAGATCACATAACGGATTCAGATCCGGCAGGATAAAGGCATAGCCATAAGAAGGATCGTCCGTGGCACAGCGGACGGATTCCCGGGAAAACGAAAGTCCTTTTTCACATTTTGTCAGCGGCAGCGCCGTATAGCTCTTATCCTGCACCGCAACCGCCACTAAGGTATTATCGAAACCTGTAATACTCTCCGTATCGTCATAAACGGTAGCGTCAAAAGGAGACATCCCGTCCCAGTCTCCATAGAACCCACTGAACGGCAGATTCAGACGGGACTGCGTCGCCTCTTCTTCCAGGAAAACATAACCGTCAATATAATAGCCGTTCGGGAAATTGAGCAGACGATTCTGAGCGGTCTCCTGATCGACCGTAATAGTAGCCTGTAAGGTAAGCGTTCCATAGGCAGGTACGGTCCAGGAGGCGGTATTCTGACCCTTGACGGTAATTGCAATCGAGAAACCGCCCAATGCCGAAGGTTTCAGGGTATTGCGTACCGTTCCTTCAGCGGTATGGGTACAGCCGTCTGTCTGAAGAACACCGGAGGCGGTATATGTTTTTTCGGTTGAAGAATAGTTTTTCAGGAGAAACGAAAACTGATATTGTTTCTTTTCGCCGTCACCGAGCGCTATCACAGCAGGATGACCGTCAGTAGTGGTCAGATAGGCGCCGGACTGCATCAGCTGCTGCCAGTCAGCGGCACCGCTTCCCTGTAACCTGGGCGATTCATAGAGATTTTTCCCGTTACCTGCCGCAATGACATTCCCGTTACTGAGCAATGCCGCCGTAATCTGATGACGCAGCGTGACGCTGTCCATCTTTTTAAAGTAATCATTCTGTGAAAAATACTGTTTTACCAGTGAATAGAACCCTGCCACACAGGGCGCCGTTACGGAAGTACCTGTCATCAGACGATAGCCGCCGTCCGGAGATGCCGTACAGACGGATTCACCCGGCGCTAACAGCTGCGGATCAAACTGCAGATCAGAACCCAGATGATAGGAATTAAAGGACGATACACGAATCGTTTCCGATTCCTGATACAGTTTACGATAGGAATAGAGTCTGACACTGCCGGCGGGCTCACTTTCAAAAAACGATTCCTGTTCCTGATCGATCAGAATCACAGGTATCCGGAAAGAGGAATTACCAAGGGAATCCCATTCATCCGTCTCGCTGCCGATCACACCAAGCGCCGCCGCATCTTTCAGATAAGCGGTCCGGACCAGTTCTTCCGCCGGCAGTTCCCCCTGACGGACAATAATCAGTTTACCAGAAGCTTCCAGCCCTTCATAATCCGACTCCGCTCCATCCATATCCTTGAAAAGATACGGCAGTTCATCGCTGTCATATTCCTCGGACAATGACACACTCCCGCAATCCTGATAGGTTATTTCTTCCGAATGAACCGTCATGAAATGACGGATTTTCCAACCCGTCCCGAAAGAACCCGCTGCTACTACACCGTCTGCCGCAGAAAGCCGGTTTTCGGTACCGTAATGGATATCACGGGTATCCGGCTTGACATCCGGCTGTGTTTGCTGTCCGTTATAACCCGCATTACCGGAAGAACAGACAAGCAGGGTATCGGTCTTGCCGAGCTTATCGAAAATACTGCTCATCAGATCTTCATTATCGGGCAGTTCATAGCTGCCGAAACTCAGGTTAATCACATCGGCTCCCAGTTTCACCGCATCGTCCAATGCGGAAAGCATAATGCTTTTCTCAATACGGATATTATCCCCGTCTTTTGGGGAAGCAATCTTCATCAATGCCAGTTGTGCCTGATAGGCAACTCCCCGGAAAGCATTTTCATCCGTCTTCCCGTTATTGCCGGCAGCAGCCGCTGCCACTGCCGTACCATGATTGAGAGCCGGTTCCGATGTATTGATATCATCATCCGCATAGTCATAGGCATAGACGATCTTGGAACTGCGGTAGAGTTGATCGGCGGAAACCGAATTGACGGTATTAAAGCTGACCTGAGACATCAGGGTACGGATATCCGCTTTGGTAACGGCGGTTTTTGACGGAGCTGTCAGAAACGCCTCATGTCTGACAGAAAATTCACTGTCAAGAACGGCAATTAACATCCCCGACCCGTCATAGCCGTTCTCATAGGCTTCCGACAGATGTACCGATTGCTGATACAGTCCTGTCATGGCAGCTGTCGTGGCTGCATTTTCATCCATACTTTCTTCGGAACTTTCCGACACTTCTCCGGAACTCTCATTGTCTTCCCCGGAAATTTCACTGCTCTCTGTCTGAGAGGATTCCGTCAGAGAACCGTTATCCTCGGAACGGGACAATTCTGACAGTTCGTCCTGCTGTGACGGGACAGTACCTGATATTTCATCAGTCTGCGTCACTTCCGCAGAGTCATCGCTCCGATCAAATACCTCATAATTGCCATAGAAGACATAAACGGCTTTGACACCGTTTATTTTTTCGATTTTTTCCTTGGTACTCAGCGGCGCTTTCACGGTCAGGCCATTCATGACAGCAGAAAGCACCTTACTGCCGGTAAAATCCGATTTGGTAACCAGTTTCCGGATACTGGCCTTTGCTACCGCCTGACTTTTTTTGATGGCGTCACAGCAGCTTTTCCCCTCACCCGAATGCAGCAGGTCATTGACGCTGCCATATTTTCCCTGGGAAGCAATGACGGTATCGATCAATGCCTTTTCCTCTAATTCCACTAAGAAGGTCACCGTATCGTCACGGGTAATGACACTGGTTTCCGGCGGCTTACTGCTGGTCTGGTCAGGCTTTGAGACAATATTATGTTTTGATTTATCAATGGTTGAAGTTTCTGTTTCGTTTTTTTCCGTAAAGCCGAGATACAAAGAGGGCAGTGCAATCACTGCCGCTGTCAGCACCAGAGCTAACAATGTCAGTCGAAAACCCTTTTTCATTTGCTTCTCCTTTATTGTCCGCAGCACGGTCCATCCATTGCCTGATATCCGGTCAGTTTTTCCGAAACCCGGATGCCGTCAGCATCCGGTTCCGTCAGACAGCTCCATCGTAGCTTACATTGATCCGCCATCATCCGTTCTTTGCCGCCTGATGAATACGGGTCATAAGTCATACCGCTATTACGATGCTATAATGATATTATAATGATATATTAATGAAAAGAAATTCCGGAATTCGCCATGCCGGAATTCAGAATATGGTCCGTCAGAAACGCAGCAGTTCCGCACTGAGCGCCAGAATCTCTCTGGTAGTAAAATTTGCTGCCAGATACAGCGGCGTCTCGGCAGAGACAGCGCCGCAGGAATAGCCCTGTTTTCCGGCAATCACTGCCGCTCTCATCTCATGAAAACCATCCGTCACGATTGCCAGTTCGGAGGATAGTCCCTGCTCTCTGATGATCTCTCCCGAAAAACGGATATTTTCTTCGGTATTGGTAGAACGATCTTCCCGGTACAGACGCTGCGGATCGATCCCACGTTTCGTCAGTTCCCGGTACATACATTCCGCTTCACTGATATTTTCATGATTTCCCATTCCGCCGGACAAAATACATTTGGTATCGGGATGGTCCTGCAGATACTGATAAGCCGCATCGATTCTGCGCGAGAGCATCAGACTGGGCACCTCGCCGTTCACCTGACATCCCAGCACTACCATTGTAGCATCCGCAGACGGGGTTCTGAGTGAAAATACACACATCAGTCCGAGAAGAACCAATACATAAACCACTCCCGTCAGGAACAATCCTTTCAGAACACGTAATACGATCCGTTTCCATTTGACTTCCTTCTGCTTCCGGCAAAACGCACTGAGTTGATTCCAGAATACGGCTGCCAGTCCGGTGAATCCAAAGAAAATGATTCCGCATACACTGCCGATCGTCATGATGGCGGAAAGCAGATACCATAGAATCATTCCTACCGAAACCGCAATCACAACAGTCCTGACGATTCCCTTCCACATCTTCACCGATTCCTCTTCTCTTCCCGTAATTATTCCCCTATTCTACCACTTTCTCTCCTTAAAGTCAACGTACCCGCTTCCTTTTTACACGGAAATCAATTTTGTCCGACATTTTCTCGGGGTAACCCTTTTTTCAAGTAAAAAAAGGCGCAGAGCCGGCGCACCCATGATTGTTTTGCAAAGACACGAATGAACCGTTTGTCAAGAACTGCCTAAAAAACTTAGGCTCACAAGAAAACTGCCCCTAAGCGGCGTGTGAGCACCGTATGGGGCGGAGAATCGCGGACATGAAAGTAGGGATCAGAAAGTCAGAGTGAGCGTATGCGAACGTCAGCGCGAATCGGGAACGTCTGTCTGTCCTTCACCTCAGTTACAAGACCTCCCCGAACTATGATAGCGAATATTCCCAGCAATACAAACTGATCCTGTCCACTAAAGAAGATAAAGAGCCTTCTATTGTTGATGAAAAACTGGTCAATGATATCAATGTGCTCAGAAACATCATAATTTCTATTGACAAGAAAACCAACAAGATCACCTCCATCCAGCTATATATTCCCAAGCAAACAGATTAATACAGCCAAAAAGCGTGTCACCCTATTAAGGATGACACGCTTTTGAATATGCTCAGATCATGACAACATTCCTGTCTGATTTATTTCAGACATAGCCAAACAGTCAAAATCAATCAAGCGCATCCTGAATGGCAGAGAATGCCGCGTCAAAATCGGACTTCGTCACTAAGAGAGAAATCTGAGATTCACTGGTTGTGATCAGGAGAATCTCAGTCTGAGCGGAGGCTGCCCTGCGGAAGACCTTCGCCGCTACACCGGGGCAATGCTCCATACCGGAATCGTTAATGGAGATCTTGCAGTTCCCGCTGCTGACGATGGGTTTGATTTTTTCGTCGTTAAGAGTGGAAGTATAGCTGAGGGTCTTGACAAGATCGTCATCGCTGATCGTAAAGGACAGACTGGTACGGGAACTCTGCGCCGGATTCAGGGAAATCATATCGACGTCAACATCCATTTCTGCGATCTTTTCAAAAACCTCTGTGATAAATCCGATATCCGCCGGAATATTCTGGAGGATTACCAGAGTAATATCATCGCTGACACTGATCGTTGGTTTCATTGGTCATACCGCCTTTCTGATTGAAATCATAACAGGAAAATCATTTCTCCGCTAACAGATCGGACATATCATACATTCCCGGTGCCTTACCTTTGAGAAAGACAGCGGCATTCAGTGCGCCGACTGCAAAAACAGTTTTGGAACGGGCACTGTGACTGATCGTAACCACTTCATCCTGACCGGCAAAGATGATTTCATGTTCACCGACAATATTTCCGCCGCGGATGGAATGAATCCCGATCTCTTTCTTTTCACGTTTCTTACGATAGGCATGTCTGTCATAGACATACTCCGCATCCGTCTTGACTTCCTTTACCGCATCGGCAATCATCAGCGCCGTACCGCTGGGAGCGTCAAGTTTCTGATTATGGTGCTGTTCGATTATCTCGACATCAAAGTTATCCCCAAATACAGACGCTGCTTTTTTGGCAAG
>CACYCN010000328.1 GCA_902772895.1 uncultured Ruminococcus sp. | reverse complement strand
CCCGATATCTTCCTCGTCAAGTTCGATATCGTCAAGTTCTTCCTCGTCAAGTTTCTCCTCAACGTCAGGTTCCTCGTCATCCTCTTCCGCATCGGCGTCATGCCGAGCGTTTTTAATGACAGCGGCCTGTTCAGCGGCGGTCTTCTGAGCCTCACGCAGTTTTTCATTCTGCAGTTCATTGATAGCCTTGGTATTATACCGGATCTCATCGGAGATTTCCCTGACTTTTTGTTCATTGATCATCTCGATTTTAATCTGGGTTTTTTCTCTTTTAGCGGCTTCGACAGCCTTTTCGGCATCCTGACGAATATCCTGTCCCACTTCCTGAGGGGTAACGGGTTTCGATGTAGGATAACTTTCATCGAGTTTCTCCTGATAGCGGCGGAACTCATCCGCACGAGGCAGTGTATTGATAATCTTGATATGATTCTTATAGGAATCGATCAAAGCTTCACGGAAGCGTGTCACTTCCGACTGAATCTGTTTGATATACTGCTTCTGCTGTTCAATGATACGGTTATTTTCATCGATACTGCCGGCAGAACGGGAAAGGGCATTATTGAGAATCATTTCCGCCCTGACGTCCGTATCCGTCATTTTATCCTCGACCTGTTCCTGGGCTTCTCTGACCATATTATCCGCCTTATTCTGGGCATCGGTCAGAATCACCTGTGCTTTCAGGGTAGCGTCACGGACAAGTTTTTTCGCCGTAATCTCAGCGGTAATAATCGCATCCTGCACACTGTCAGCCTGCGCCTCGTGACGGCGGATCTGGATATTCAGCTGTTCAATACGGGTTTCCAGTTCCTGATTGACCCGTTCAAGGGAGCGGACTTTTTCGATCACACTATCCACAAAGCTGTCAACGTCTTCGATTTTATAGCCGCTCAGACCTGCTCTGCGAAAACTGATATTTTCTATTTCCTCCAATGTCAGCACAGTTTCTCATTCCTTTCTGTGTTACGTGCCATTCTGTTCTGTCAGCAAAACGGGGGGCACAGACATAATAAACGCCGCAATAAGCGGCGCATAAAAAACCGGGTTCAGTCTCAGAAATAAATATTGTCGCTTTCGACCTCATCCATGACGTCTTCACCGGACAGTTTGACATGGCTGGGCATCACGATATAGGTATCCTCTGCCACACGACTGATTTTCCCGTTATGGGCATAAGCCACACCGCTGAGAAAATCGATAATTCTTTTTCCGACATCCTTATTGGTATGTTCCATATTGAGGATCACGGTATTTCTCTTGATAAACTCATCCGCTAAAGCGGTGATATCCTTATCAAAGGTTTCGGGTTTAAAGAGTACAAACTGTACTTTGTTAGTGTCATGGATATTGATCACGTTATCCGAGGATTCCTCCTCTTCGCCTCCTGCCTCATATTCTTCTTCCTGTGTTTCGGGTTCCGGTTCAGCCTGTTCTTCTTCTTCCTCGCTGTAATAATCCTCGAACTCCATTTCCTCATCGGGCTGTTTGAGTATATTCTTGAACTTTTCTCTTAATCCTGCCATAATACTTTATCCTCCGTTATCGGTAAATTCGTTTGCCAAAGAGCCGGGAACCGACTCTGACCATATTGGCGCCGCAAAGAATTGCCTCCTGATAATCATCAGACATTCCCATTGAAAGAACATCCATAGATATATTATCTAATGTTTTGGACGAAATGTCAATAAATAATTGATGCATCTTATCAAAAAATTTACAAACCCGGGCTTTTTCCTCACAAATCGGGGGAATTGTCATCAGACCTCTGACCCGGATCCCCTCCATCAGTGCCATCTGCGCGAGGAGTTCATCGAGAGATTCCTCCAACACGCCGGATTTATTTTCTTCTCTGCCAATATTCACTTCCACCAGCACATCGGTCACGATATTCTGTCTGACGGACTGTCTGGCAATTTCACCCGCCAGTTTCACACTGTCCACCGACTGGATCATGGAAACCTTACCGACGATCTGACGCACTTTATTGGTCTGCAGATGGCCGATGAACTGCAGATCACAATGCTGCAGATCATAGTCTTCATATTTAGAGAGCAATTCCTGCACTTTATTTTCGCCGATATAAGACAGTCCTAAAGAAACGGCATGATTGATAATCACGGGTTCCACGGTTTTGGTAGCCGCCAGAAGAATAATATCTTCGGGTTTTCTGCCGGAACGCAGGGCAGCTTTGGCGATATTACCGGTAATTTCTTCATAATTGCGTTCCACATCCTGAAAGCGGTCAAGTATCTCTGCTGATAATTTTTCCGTCATAGAGATTGGCTCCCTCCACAATAATTTCATCATAAGCCTGCAAGACGCCGAACTGATCGGAGAAAGCAGGTGTCCCGGCATCCGCGCTGCTGATCACATAATCCTCTGCCGAATACAGAATATTGATCTGTTTGAAGGTCACTTCATTACCGAGCTTGACATAGACACCGGAAACGGTTTTGGTTTCCTTTACTTCCTTACCGTTTTCGTCGGTAACGGTACGGGTCAGTTCCATTTCATGGACGGCATTCTTAGGGACATACAATCCGTTATAGGTATCGATAATGATCGAGAAATTGCCCTTTCGCAGCGCCGCCATTTCACTGTTCATAAAGGTTCCCGTAAGAACCACCACAGCGCCCTCCGCTTTACTCTTCTGATTGATGGAATACAGATCCACCTTGATTTTCTCACTGGAAACGGTAGGGATATCCAGTTTCAGAGAATAGGCGTTCTTGATTTTCAGCGCTTCCTCCGCGCTGACCGGACAGGCGACATACCAGCTTACGCCTTTGACAATCTTACCGATCACCTGATCGGAAATCGGAACCGGCTGCAGTTTGTCTTCACTCAGATCTCCCGGCAGCAGCTCATCCAGCTGTGACGTGGACAGGAGATTCTCATAACCGTCGGTATGACCGACAAAATACCCGGCAACGGGCGCTTTGATTTCCAGATGTTTTTTACTTTGTTTTTCTTCTTTTTTCAGCTGCTCCGACTGCTGCGTCAGCCGATTGATCTTATCGTTATAATCCGAACTTTTTCCTGTCACAAGCTGCCGTTCGTTGATACAGTAGAGAATATCCGCCGCACTCAGATCGGCAGTTGACAAATCGCCCTGATTGAGAGCCGTTTTGGTACGGATCAGTCCGGCAATGATATCATTGTCGATCTCATCGGGAGTTCTGGTAAGGTTATCGGCATTTGTCTGAAGACGGGTAAGGGAATCGATCTGAGAGTTGATTTTTTCCAGTTCCCGCACTGTCCCGGCAGACGTAACACTGTCATAGACTCCTGCCACCGGCTGTTTGACGGAAATCTTTTCCCCGTCCGCTACGGCATAGGAAATAATGCCGCTGCCGTCATATTCGATCAGTTCCTCATCCTTGACCAATACGCTGTTGGTAGGAATGGCATCATAGACTTCCGTTTCTTTGGCGGTCATGGTCTTGACCTGTGTAAAGCTCGCCCGACAGATCACGTATATCACATAGGCAATCACCAGTACCGTCAGGACAGTCATAATGCCTTTTCTGATAAGGGTTGGTTTATCCATGATTCTGCTCCGTTTCTGTCCTGATTTCCGCATGAGGCGCTATGGCATCCGATTCCGGCTGACCGCCGAGAATCCCGTTACAGGCAATTCTGACGGCTTCCTCCAGCACATCCTCACAGCGGTCCACTTCGATCCAATGAATATAAGCTTCCCGATTGAACCATGTCAGCTGACGCTTGGCAAACCTGCGTGTTTCCATTTTCAGTTTTTCGACACACGCTTCCAGCGACATCTTCCCGTCCAGATAGGGTTTGAGTTCCTTATAGCCGATGGCAGCCGACGAAGTCACGCTCTTTTCGGAAGAATAGAACGCCCTTGCTTCTTCGACCAGTCCCATTCTGATCATCAGATCCACCCGTTTATTGATCCTGTCATACAGCTGCTGCCGGTCGGCAAAGGTCAGTCCGATGGCAGTCACGTCATAAGGTGACGGTTCACTTCTGGAACGCCGGAGCTGTTCACTCATTGTCACACCGGTTGTACGATATACTTCGATCGCACGGATAATCCGTTTTCCGTTATTCGGTTCCAGACGTTCGGCGCTTTCCGGATCAAATTCCGCCAGTTCTCGGAGCAGCGCTTCCCCTCCTTCTTTTTCAAAACGCTCATTCAGTTCCTGTCGTAACGCCTCATTGGGTTCCTCCGGCGGGAAATTGATATTTTCGATCAGGGAACGTTCATATAACCCGGTACCGCCGCAAAGGATCGGCAGTTTCCCCCGTGACAGGATATCATCAATGACATCCCTTGCCAGTCTGACATATTCCGACACCGAAAACGTATCGCTTGGTGAGAGGAAATCCATCAGATGATGAGGAATTCCTTCTTTTTCGGCTTCGGTCGGCTTAGCGCTGACGATATCCATTCCTTTATAGATCTGCATGGAATCGGCGGAAATGATCTCGCCGTTATATTTCTTAGCCAGCTGAATGGCAAGCGCCGTTTTCCCGGAAGCCGTAGGTCCTACAATGGCCAGCAGTTTTTTACCGGGTACCGGTTGACTGACGCCTTCGGTTTCTTCTTTATATTCCTTCATTGGTTCGGTTGCCGCCTCCGCCTGAAAGTTATCGTCCGCTGTACGGGAATCCGTTATCGGATCGGCAGTCCCTTTTTCGGCGGACGGTTGGTTCTGTCCGTCATCACCGGAGACAGCGGGATGGAAATGTCTGATTTTCTCACGCACCACAGGATCCATATTGAATCTGACTCTTCCCATAGGCGGCAAAGGCCGTCCGGTATGCGCCAGAATCAGGCGTTTCATTGCGGTAACGGCAGCTTCGATGGTTTGTTCCATAGAGAAGTCGGCGGTATCGGAAAGTCCTTTGGCGGCACGTTCCTGATTCCACTGACAATGCAGGATACTTCCCATTCTGACACCTCTTGCCGCAGCAACGGTAAACAGTGCGGCGCATTCCATTTCGGAAGCCAGAACGCCCAGTTGTTTCCAGGCCTGCCATTTCCGGAGTAATTCCTCCGCTACCGGCATGGACTGAGGCATATGCTGACCGTAAAAAGAATCCTTACTCTGGACAATTCCGGTATGACAACGGCAGCCGCTGCGGTGAGCGGCCTGTACGAGCGCCGAAACAACGGAAAAATCCGCTGCTGCGGGGAACTCCGGCGGGGCATATTCCCGGGAGGTTCCCTCCATTCTGACCGCCGCTGTCGGGACAATCACATCTCCCGGCAGGACATCCTCCTGCATCCCGCCGCAGGTTCCGATTCTGACGGCATATTTCACGCCTGCCATTGCCAGTTCTTCCAGAGCGATAGCGGCGGAGGGACCTCCGATACCGGTTGACAGCACCAGCACTCTCTCCCCGCACAGACTGCCGGCATAAGAAGTAAATTCCCGGTTCTGCGCCAGAGGTTTGGCATGATCGATAAAGGACGCTATCAGAGCCACTCTGCCGGGGTCTCCGGGCAGGATCGCATAAGCCGCTCCTTCTTCCCGGCTGATCCCTATATGAAACAATTTTTCTTCATTCATTACTCTTCCGGAGGAACCTTGACGACAAATCAAAGTACCGCGTCCGACTCCCGTGACGGGCAAAGAAAATACGGTATGATATTCCGTTCTTTCCGCAAATAATCCCATCGGGAAGCCTGCGCTTCTCCGGACCCCCTTCCTTAAAAAAACTGATTGATCCATAACGGATTCTTTGTGGGATACTTCCCGCTCCGTCACTTCACACAAAACGGATTAAAACATTCCTTTTCGTTTGAGGATGAAATACATGATGACCATCAGGACACCTGAGAGTACCACCGGGAACCACCAGACTTTATCCGCCGGCAGACCCGTGACAATGTTCATGCCATAGAATCCGGAAATCACTGTCGGCACAGAAACCAACAATGTCAGGGATGCCTGAATCTTCATGATGACGTTAAGGTTATTGGAGATAATGGACGCAAACACATCCATCGTTCCGGTCAGAATGTTCAGATGAATCGCAGCCATATCGACAGCCTGTTTGATTTCGATCAGCACATCTTCCAGAAGATCCTGATCTTCGTCATAGAGTTTGATATAGCGGCCGCGCATGATTTTTTCCAGAGTGAGTTCATCGGCTTTGAGAGAGGACGAAAAATACACCAAAGATTTTTCGATATCGAGCAGTTGATGCAGTTCCTGATTCTGAGCCGAACGTCTCAGTTCACGTTCAATGCGGTTATTGATTTTATCGATCTGTTTGAGGTACTGGAGATATTTGGTAGCCATCCGCAGCATGATATGGAGGACGAAATGCGTCTTATAAGCGGTAATGACGTTTTTAACGACACCCTCCGAAAATTCACTGAGGACGGTATTTTCATGCAGAGCAACGGTCACGACATTTTTATCGGTAATCATGATACCGATCGGCATGGTAGAATACGTAATATTCTTATTGACTTTTTCGACCACCGGCACGTCAATGATAATCAAGGTAGTACCTTCCTCACTATCGATATGGGACGATTCCTCCTCATCAAGAGCGGAGCGCATCAGTTCGGGAGGAATCTTGAAGAATTCGAGCAGATGCTGAACTTCATCATCTTCGGGAGCGATACAGTTGACCCAACATCCGGGTTCATAGTTTTCAATTTCTGAAATTCTGCCGTTGATTGTTTTATAATAGCTGATCATGGTCTACGCCCTTTCTTAAAACGGGCGCAGCGATCTCGTGCGTCCGTCATTATTTTTTTACACCCTGCCGCCTTCGACCGGCATACGGATCGGAACTCACGAATAACCACCTCTCAGTACTTTCATTCTGATTCTGCCTCAAACCGGCATACACAATCTATTATAATCGTTTTCTCCAAAATAATCAACCCCAAAGCGGCAAGCTGCCAGGGCTTTTGAATGAGTAAATAAATTATGAACAGAGCCAGTTAGCAACGATTTTATCGAGGTATGAGTAGTCAAGGAGACATTT
>CACYCN010000327.1 GCA_902772895.1 uncultured Ruminococcus sp. | reverse complement strand
TTGTGGCGAGAGTTGGTACACTTATTGGCGAGAACCGGTACGTTTTTACAGGCGAGAATTGGTACACTTTATTTTACTGCTTACAGTATGTATGCGGGAGACAAATGTAATGTATGGATACTTACAAGCGTGACAGCCGGCAGAGACGAAGCGGAAAAAATCGGCAAGGAATTTGATGAAAAGATTTATGATAAGGACGTTGAGATGTTCGGCGAGCCTCGTTACGCCGACGAAGGCGGAAAAATCCAGCTGCTGTTCCATCCGATGTCGCAGGAAGGTGTTCTCGGATACTTCAACACTTCTGAGATTCTGACAACAACAGAGGCATTCTATTTGGATTGTCCCGTCAACTCACTCAATCTCGACGACGGATATCTGCATATCAACGCGGCGATGCTCGGCAAAAATTTATTTACAATCATATGCTCCACCCTGGCACACGAGTTCCAGCACATGATCAACGCCAGCGACCTGTTCGAAGGCGGCACAGGCTTTGCTGATGTATGGCTCAACGAGGCGATGTCAGGCTATGCTGAGGAAAAATTGTATCCCGGTTCCCAAAAGGAAGAAGGTTATGATCTCGCGATCGATTTTTCCGGATTGGTGCGTCACGGTCAGTCAATGTACAATTTCAATACAACGGACGAGTATGACATGCTGGATGTCGGCGTCTACGGTTCCGTTTATCTGTTCGCAGAGTACCTTGCAGACCGTGCAGGTGAAGATGTGTTCCATTCCATTCATGACAACTTCCGGCAAAGCCCCGCTTCCAATCAGATCAGTATGCAGCTGCCATCTACTGCAGAAATCCTTGCGAAATCCGTTCCCGAATCCTTTTATCAGGAGATCGATGAAAAGTATACTTATTCCGCTGACATCCAATTCGACAGCAAAGGAGACGAATGGGTGAGCAAGCTGTTGCTTGACTTCTATCTCACCGTTGTGGCCTCTGACGCAAAGGCTCCTGCCGCATTCACAAACTTCTATCATATCGATTTTCTGCTCTACGATGAGATCGGCGCCGCCGATTTGGAGGGCGGCGGACGTGTTATTTTCGCTACAAAGTCCGGCGAATTTGATGTTCCCGCCAATGCGGATAAGCCATTGGTATATATCGGCTTTGATAAGGATTTTAAACCTGTCACCGATGCTGTTTTTCAATAACGCCCGAGAAATATTTTCCTTGATAATCGCAAGCCCTCAGGTTTTCTGCTGAGGGCTTGCTTCGTGTCTGACGTTGTGTTTGTTAAGCGGTAGCCTGTTCTGCAACGCCGCTACGATACAGTCACACCCTCTTTGCCGGTGACAATATGAATGGTATTATTCCCCGTGAAAAGGAATTTGTCCTTGGTAAAGCTGAAAATATTGAACTTGGTTGAAATCCTGAGACCGCCATCGTGGTAATTCTCCTTAGAAACGATTATTCCGTCTTCAACTACCATGTCTGTATACGCATTCATCGCAACAACCGTACTCTGATGAGGTCCCAGCCGTTGTGACTCGCAATACAGTATTGTGTTATCCGTTTCCGAAACATCCTCAACCGTTCTGTCTGACAACTCAACCGTTACACCGTCATCGGTGTTATTTTCAACCGTAAACAATCGCTTTTCCATTGTGCTTTCGGGATCAGGCTTGAGCAAGGACAAATATTTTATCACAATGCCGTTTTCGTCCATCAGCACAGTGCTCCCTTCAGGCAGCTTAGATTTTTTTGAATCAGTCTTTTCAAGTTCGATATCAACCCATACGGTTTCCCCGCTTTTCGACATGATTCTGAACTGACCGGAGCAGATCACAAAGCATAGCTGCAGCTTTGTGAGAGAATCTATTCCTACCGTAGAAAGTGTATCTTCAAAAAGCTCGCAACAGCAGTAGGTTTCCATTTTCGGAAGTATTTCAACAGATGAATTGATATTTACGCAAATATCATCAATAGCGAGACATTCTGTACTGACTGACAGCGTTTTGTCTGATCGGTTCTCAATATGACAGACGCCTTTCAGCTCGTTTCCGTCCATTCCAAAACACATCAGCTCAACAAGAAGTGTCTGATTATCAATCAGCTTTTGATGATTCTTAACGATGCCTCCAAAGAGAGTGTTGCAATTTTTTTCAAGTATGGTTTTTGATTTGGTGTCTGAATTCCTGCCGAAAGTATATTCGCAACCGTTTTTGAAACGAACAACGATTGTTTCATTGTTCCACAATGTCTTTCTGGTGTTGTAATTGGAAAGGGAAATATCAAACTGCAGCGAAGCAATGTTACTGAATGCCCCTATCTCTTCAATCAGTTCAGAACTAAAGTTTACCAAACTGTTTTCGGTATCACCCGCGTTTAGATTTCCATAGGGACCATACTTGGAACCGGTTTGAATGGTTCCGTTATAAATACAGTTTGCAGTAGAATAATATAGCTTACTGTCTGATTTATTAACTGCTTTGAGTGAAAGTCCGATGCTGCCATACTCCTCGTTTTCAATTAAATAAACCGCAAAGCTTTCATCTTCTTTCAGTAAAAGAGGAAATGTTCCGTCGCTTTCAACTGTGGTCACAGAAGGTTTTTCCTCTTCTCTCCAACTGTAATTGGAGGTGTTGAGCTCAATCGGCTCGGAGCAATAGGAATTACCCTGTGTATCAAGAATTTCAAAAATCAGAGCGTATTCATCCTCGCTGAGAGGCGCAAAAACAAAATCCAAACCGTCTGCAATAGCAAACGGGAAGTACTTCATCTCGCTTCCCATCACCCACTTATCTATGCTGTTGATCACTCCGTTTTCGTTTCTTGTGATGGTGCGGTATCTTTCTTCAACATAATTCATGGTTGTGAATTGGTCTAAATCGATATCCTCAACCTTTCCGCTGTTCAAAGCATCGTCATTTTTTGGCGACTTCGTTTGGCATAAGCGAATTAATCTGGATGTTATTGCTTTTTTTATCAGCGGAAATAACAAAACGGCATTTTTCTGCAATAAGACTATGCTCGATATCGATATTATCCAACCCCGATCCGATGGAATTATCCAGCGTTGCGGGAATTGAGTAGCTTGTAACTCCGTCTGTGGTATCGTGTTCAACAATATATGGAATGAAATAGTCATTCAACTTACTGTGCGCATAGATAATGTTTCCGTCGTAGTTTGCGATCAATCGAGATTTAACATTTTCGACATTTGAACTCGAGTACACTTTTGTATATTTTTCTTTGCCATCCTTTCTGAGAATATAATAGCGAGCGGATGCGACCTGCTGCATCTGTTCTTGGGACAACTCCAGAGCATATTGTCCGGAGGAGATCATGGAGGGCATAAGACTTGTTTGGCTGTTTATCTTATTGTCGTCCAACCAGATTTTTTCGTATTTTGAAAGATAATTGACATAGTCAGAAAATATGTTCAGCTCCCTATAAGTTTGGCACCATGCTTCATTGTAATATGTCTTATTAAAAAACGGATAGTAAAGTGATAATCCCGAAACGCTCTTAGCATTCGTAGCATTTTTCACGACCATTTTGTCAATTGTATCGATAATTGCCTTTGACTGCTCGGGATATTCTTCAGACAGCTTTGAAGCCAGATCTCTGAGATCTACCAAATCATACTCAGATGCGGTACTGGCGCGTCCGATAGCACGGGAACCGACACGCCGCGCGGTCAGCATATCGTATTTTTCAGAGATATCCTCCTCAGCTTTTTGAAACAGTTCGTTTATTTGATCACGGAGCTGCCTGGCATATGACAAGTCGATGCAGGCGAGAGTGCAATCTTTATTCTCATAGCCCTTTTTCTCATAATACTCGATACAAGTATTCAGATACTTTTCCGTTATCCCGCATAAAAATGAAACCGTATCCGTTTTGCCCAGACTATTCAGAAAACCGTACTGCCATCCAAAGACTGGCTCAATCTCCTGAGAGGCAACCATATAGTCAGCGTAATCCGACAAAATCTCTGCAACCTCTGCGCCGGACATAAGGCACGCATCGAAACCGACCCACGCAAGCTTGTTTTCGTTGCAAAAGGAGGAAGCGTCAAGTGCCGTTTTCATTTCCGAAAGCGTCAGTGTATCGTTATTAAAGAGAGAATCCTTGCCGTAGCCAATGAGCGGACCGTTCCCGTGGTTCCAGAGTATTAGGGCGTAATGCTCTGCAGGCTTGTTCTTAACACAGTAGTTCAGAAAATTTGCAAGCGTTTCAGCCTCGCCCATAGAGGTTTGTTCAAGATGATCTTCTGTTTTCCAGCCATCCGTCGTCAGTGATAATATCCTGTTTTCGGTAGCATCGGAAACATCATTGTGCCACGCTTTTGCTCCGCCCGTATAAACCAAAATATTGTTGCGATTCAGGTCAACTCCACTTTCTTCGATTTCAGTGAGGTCGCCGGAAGCTGCTCCGGATTTTGACTCAAGATCTGAGCCGATCATATAAACCATCAGTGTCGTTTTTTCGCTCGTTACATTACATCCTGCGATGATTACAGTTGACAGCAGAAGAGCTGCACATAAGAATAATATGGTAATTTTTTTCTTTTTTTCCATCCCTTTCCCTCAGTTAACAAAGCAAACGATCATTTGAGATATTCCATGACAATATATGCCGTTTCGTTTTCCGTGTAATAGTCGCGCATATCCACAATATCCCTATTCCCCGAAAACTGCGCTATGCACCGCTCCTCATTCAGGAATCTCTCTTTTCCCTTTTCACCGGCTGCGCCTTCCTGCGAAACCTTACTGTCGCCCTTGTACATCGAGTCGTCGGACTTCTCAACGGTTTCGTAAACAATGCTTTCCGTACTTTTCTCTTCCTTGGAAACGACCCGTCTGACGGTGATCTCCATCGCGTTTTCAATAAATGCGTCAGACTGCTCGCTGTTGTCTGTCATCCATCCGGCATGATTTTAGCGGTCTGTTCTGAGACCAATGCTGTGCAGATTGGGATTTGCCTCTCGCAGCAGCTCGCTTGACGCGCGTCCGCCGGACATGTTCTGTTTCAGATAATCGTTCGCCTCAATGCAGAAAGCGACGGAATGACCGTCAACGTCGGCATAGTGAACAAGCGACCATCCTCCTACCGCCTGCACATCGAAATCACCGATGACGACTGCAAGCTCATTGTAGGTCATGTCGGAGGAAACGCTATTCTTCAGCTTAGCTCCGTCCTTGATAGCAATGGAAAACCGGTTCGTATCGAGGTTGCCCTCCTGAAATCCCGTAAAATAAAAGCCGGGCAGGATGCTGTTATTGTAAAGATAGGTAATCGACTCACTACTGAACGCAGGCGTTAATACGCCGTTTACCGTATCATATTCTTCGCCCATGACAGCGACGATATCCTGCAAATTCATCCCTGCCAGTTCGATTCCCGTATACACTTTCGCGCTTGTCTTTGTTTCAGGCGCTTGTGTGGTGAGCGGCTCGGTTGTCGGTTCTGTCACCTGTTCTGTCACAGCGGCTATTGTCGCCGCAGCCGTTTCCTTCGGTGCTTCCGTGACATCGACGCTGATTTGGTTTCCGCCGCTGCAGGCCGATACCAAAACGCCCGATCCCAGAATCACCGACAAAAGCAAGTTCTTCCTTTTTTATATTGAATCTCTCGCTCTTTGCGCCAGAATATATTGCACATATTTTGTGATTATCTTATCATATTATCATACAATTTGCAATATAATCAGCTAAAAATCTTTTCATTGAAAAGCAGCCCGATATCAGACAAAACCGTAAGTGATGTCACCGCGATAGAAAACGATTCCGGCGGCAATGGTGATGCGTCCGCAGAGGGTTTCATCAGTACTAAAAACTCTTTCGAAAAATGTTATGCATAAAATAATTTCTTTTTCAAATACCCCGATTTTTGTCCCTATTTTGTCATAGTCTGTCTGATATACTTGAGTCACAGTCAAGGGAACAAACCCCGACGGAAATCAAAACAT
>CACYCN010000326.1 GCA_902772895.1 uncultured Ruminococcus sp. | reverse complement strand
GAAATCGAGAAGGTTCTTGACAGAAACAGCCGTCTCGTTACCGTTGAGGACAGAGCTGCCGAAAACGGTGATATCGCTGTGATCGACTTCAAGGGTCTGCTGGACGGTGTTGCCTTTGAGGGCGGCTCCGCCGAAAACCATAACCTGACACTGGGCAGCGGTTCCTTTATTCCGGGCTTTGAGGATCAGATCATCGGTCATAATGCCGGTGAGGAGTTCAGCATTAATGTAACCTTCCCGGAGGATTATGCCGCTGAAGAACTCAAGGGTAAGGAAGCTGTTTTCGAGATCAAACTGCATGAGATCAAGAAGAAAGAACTGCCGGCTTTTGATGAGGAATTCGTCAAGGATGTCAGTGAGTTCGATACGGTTGACGCTTATCGTGCCGATGTCAAAGAGAAGCTCGAAAAGTCCCGTCAGGATGAGGCTGCCGCTGATAAGGAGCGTCAGGTTGCCGAAAAGCTGCAGGAACTGCTCGCAGCAGAGATTCCGGAAGCTATGTATCATAATCAGGTAGATAATCTGATCGATGAGTTCTCCATGAACCTCAGAGCGCAGGGAATCGATCTCGGTACCTATATGCAGTATACCGGTCTGACAGAAGAAAAACTCCGTGAAACCTATTATGACAGAGCTGTTTCTCAGATCAAGGTAAGACTGGCTCTGAAGAAGATCGCTGCTCTGGAAGGCATCAAGGCAACTGACGAAGATGTCGAGAATAAATATAATGAACTGGCTGAAACCTATAAGGTAGACGTCAAGAGAGTCAAGGCTGCTTTCAGCGCTGCTGATATCGCCGGTGATCTCGAAGTGGAGAGAGCACTGGAACTGGTGAAGGAAGCCGCTGTTGCCGAGACTGTCTGATCACAATCCCATTATTGTCCATTACGCCGACCCCGGATCTGAGATTTGAGGTCGGCTTGCATAAAATAGGTAAGTTCTGACCATATTTCCCATAACGTCATTCTTACCGTAACGTAGTACAGGAGGTATTGATAATGGCAACAATTCCTTATGTCATTGAACAAACCAATCGTGGTGAGCGCTCGTATGATATCTATTCCCGTTTGCTGAACGACCGTATCATCATGCTCACAGAAGAAGTCAATAATGTAACGGCAAGTCTTGTCGTTGCCCAGCTGCTGTATCTGGAGGGACAGGATTCCACAAAGGATATCAATCTCTATATCAACAGCCCCGGCGGTTCCGTTACTGACGGTATGGCCATTTATGACACGATGCAGTACATCAAGTGTGATGTTTCAACCATTTGTATGGGTATGGCAGCCAGTATGGGCGCGTTCCTGTTGGCAGCCGGTACCAAGGGTAAGCGTTTTGCATTGCCCAATAGTGATATCATGATCCATCAGCCCAGCGGCGGTGCAAAAGGTCAGGCAACCGATATCATGATTCATGCGGATCATATTATGCGTACCAAGAAAAAGCTGAACACGATCCTTGCCGAAAAGACCGGTCAGCCTTATGAAGTTATTGCGCAGGATACCGAACGTGATAACTTTATGACGGCTCAGCAGGCGCTGGAATACGGTCTGATTGATAAGGTGATTACACAGCGATAAGGAGAGCTCCGATGGCAAACAAGGATGACAGCAAAAAGAGTATCTATTGTTCCTTCTGCGGCAAGCCACAGGAGTCTGTCGGCAGAATGATTCAGGGTGCAGGCGCCTATATCTGCGACGAATGTATCCAGCTTTGTAATTCAATACTGAAAAACGAACCATATGTGGACGAAACCGTTGACGAAAGAATGTTTGCCGATTTTGATGAACTGCCCAAGCCGATGCAGATCAAGGAAAAACTGGATGAATACGTCATCGGGCAGGATGAGGCGAAGATTGCCCTGTCCGTTTCGGTCTATAACCACTATAAACGCATCAATTGTCAGGATGAAGAGGATGTCAGACTCAATAAGAGTAATGTACTCTTATTGGGACCGTCCGGTGTCGGTAAGACCCTGTTGGCACAGACACTGGCAAGAATTCTGGATGTTCCGTTTGCAATTGCGGATGCCACTACCCTGACAGAAGCCGGTTATGTCGGTGAAGATGTGGAAAATATTCTTCTGCGCCTGATTCAGGCAGCGGATTTTGATATTGCCCGTGCCGAGAGAGGTATCATCTACGTTGACGAGATCGATAAGATTGCCCGGAAATCCGAGAATCCGTCGATCACCCGTGATGTCAGCGGTGAGGGTGTTCAGCAAGCCTTGCTGAAGATTCTGGAAGGTACCGTCTCCAATGTGCCGCCCCAGGGCGGCAGAAAGCATCCTCAGCAGGAGTTTATTCAGATCGATACCACGAATATTCTCTTTATCTGCGGCGGTGCCTTTGACGGTCTGGAGAAGACTGTCGAAAAACGGATGGGCTCTTCGGTACTTGGCTTTAACGCCGATATCAAGTCCAAAAAGGAATTGGATACTACCGGCTGGATGTCGGATGTCATTCCACAGGATCTGGTGAAATTCGGTTTGATTCCGGAATTAGTCGGACGTCTTCCGATGATTACGGCTCTGAACGGACTGGATGAAGAATCACTGGTTCGGATCCTCAATGAACCGAAGGATTCTCTGGTCAAGCAATATACCAAACTCTTTGAGATGGACGGAGTAGAACTGATCTTTACCAATGAAGCTCTGATCGAAGTGGCACGGAAGGCGATTGAACGTCATACCGGCGCCAGAGGTCTGCGCTCGATCATGGAAGATCTTCTGAAAAAACTCATGTATGAAGTTCCCTCCGATGAAACGATTACCAGGATCACCATCACGGATGCTACTGTCAAAGGTGAGGCGGAACCCGATCTGGAACGTTCCAAAACCAAGCGTGTCCGTAAATTTACCACTGCCAAAAAACCAGCCAATAAGAAAAAATCCAAACGCCACAGCGCATAAAAAAAGCACTTGCTTCGGCAAGTGCTTTTTAATGTTATAGAACTTTTCGTTTTGCCTGTCGGCTCTTGTGACAAACGATCAATGCCGTCGGAAAGTTGACAGAAACCGGACGTTGTATTATCTGTTCTTATTGTAGATGATTTGCAAGCCGATCAGAAGCAGTTCGTCATTGAGGATGATATCATGACGGCAATAGGGAACGATAGCTTTAGAGAGTCCGCCGGTAGCGATGATGGTGGGAGTTCCTTCGATTTCCTCACTCATCCGGTCGATCAGCCCGTCAATCATTGCGGCATTTCCGAAGACGAGTCCGGAACGCATACAATCCGCCGTATTGGTACCGATTGCCTTTTTCGGCGGATAGAGTCCGATACTCTGAAGCTGGGCGGCGTTACGGGTCAGGGATTCCATCGATACCTTCACGCCGGGGGCAATGATGCCGCCGCGATAACAGCCATTCTGATCGACAACGCAGATCGTTGTGGCAGTACCCATATCGATGACCATCAAAGGCTTCGGATACAGTGCAATCGCTGCCACAGCGCCGACGGCTAAGTCACTGCCGAGTTGGGCGGGATTATCAATTTTGATATTCAGTCCGGTTTTGATGCCGGGGCCGACTACTAACGGATCATAACCGGTCACTTTCTGAACGGCAATTTTCAGAATTTCCGTCAGCTGGGGAACAACCGATGAAATGATGCCGCCTGTGAAGTCTTCTCTGGAGAACCCGTTCAATTCAATCATGGTTTTGATCTGAACGGCATATTCGTCTTCGGTTTTATCAGTGTCGGTGCTGATGCGGCAGATAAAGGCAGCCTTTGCTTCCTCAATTCCGCCTAAAACAATGTTGGTATTACCTGTATCTACGGCAAGAATCATGATACTCTCTCCTTTAATTCTTTTGGACGATTTGGTTCTTTTGGATCTTTGGTGCGGTCTTCCACCAGATGAATGTCAAGCTGGTTGAACGGGATCTGGATATGATGAGCGTCAAGGGATTTCTTGATGCCTTCAATCATGTCTTCCATACAGATCCAGTAGTCGTCAGAATGACACCAGATCCACACACTCAGGTCAACACTGCTTTCGTTCAGGGTATCAACTGCCACCCGGTTTCGTCTGCCTTCTCTGTGAATCACCATATCATTGGTATTGATGAGTTCCATGATGACCTGTCGGGCTTTATCAATGTCAGAACTGTAGGAAATCGGCACGATCAGATCAATCCGGCGTTCTTCCTGTACAAAGTAGTTCACGAGATTATTATTGGTCATGCGTGAGTTAGGAATCTGGATTTCCTTATTGTCATAGGTACAGAGGGTAGTGTACATCATGTTGATACTGACAACCTTTCCGCGCAGTCCTTCGGTTTCCAGATAATCACCGATCTTGAATTTCTTATTCAAAATAATCAGGGTACCGCTGGCAACATTCGCCAGATTGTCTTTCAATGCCAGACCGATGGTGACAACGGCAGCGCTCAGGGTGGCAATAATTGACGTCATATTAATGCCCAGTGTTGCCAGTACACAGATGACGACAATGATTTTCAGAACGGCATTGACGACAGAACGCAGAAAATGAAGTACCGTCGGGTCGGCTTTGGTTTTTTTTAACGCTCTCATCAGCAGTTTACAGAGGAACTTGGTAGACCACCATCCTACAATCAGAATGACAATGGCGGCCAGTAGTTTCGGCCAGAATTTGATGAACCAATCATATAATCCCTGTAACCATTGTTGTGCCATACTGAGATTTGCCTCCAGGGAATTCGGATCGGCAGAACTTTCAGCAACGGCAGCGGACGCTTGTGCTAACAGTGCAAAATTCATAGTTGTCCTTCCTTTACATTCATTGATATGGGAATTGTCTGATAGGTCTATTATAACATGTTTTACAAAAAGATAAAAGAAAATGGTCGAAATTTATTTGCAAAATGACGTATTTTATTGTATCATTAAAACAGAGTGTATAGAATGAAAAAGGGGAATGGTAAATGGAACAGGTACTCTTTCAGGAAATTAAAAATGATCTCATTTTTTATGGGGTATATGATACTTCCCGGGATATGTGGAACGGAAGCGATGTGCTCTGTGCGGCAAGAAAACGTTTCTTTGAAACGGGTCAGCCTCAGAAAAAACGCAGCAGTATCAAAACGGATAACGGTACCTATCACTATAACTATCGGATGGAAAACGGTATGCCTCTGAAATACCGTAAGGTGAAAAATTCACAGGCAGCAGAACATGCCACTGCTGCCGGGGATGGTTATTATATCGAATTGATGGACGATGCCCATAAACTTGTCAAGAAGAGTTATTATAATCAGTTTCATTACTGGCAGAAAACAGAGTATTTTTCACCGGTTGACAGGAGTATCCAGATGGTACTTACCCCACTGGAACAGGGAGATCAACCGGGATTGCTCTGTAAAACACAGAATCAGACAGAAAAAATGATTCCTTTTCCGATGACCCTGGATAAAGCGTTGACAGAACGATTGAATATCCTCACCAGTGAACCGAGAGTCTTTTGTGTTACCAGTGCCGGCAGCTTTTATTTCTGTACCGAAACGGAATATGCCGCCCGGAAGGAAGCATTGATGAATCTCATGCAGAAGTCACAGGACTCTGAACGGTCCGAACAGAGTCCGGAATCCGTCGAACCGGTTCAGTCTGCATTTGTAGTGGATGCAGCCGGGATCCGGCAATCTGCCGAAAATGGCTTTGACTTACGGAACAGTAAAGAAATTCGTGTAACGGAGATACCTGCGGCACCGAAGGATACACCGGATATGCCGCTCTCCGATCAGACACTGACAGAAGATCAGTCGGTCGGAAATGCTGCGGCAGACAATAGAATCAAGGATCAAAAATCCGTCAGAAATGAGCCAGCAGACGATACGGTAACGGATCAGAAGACTGTTAAGAATGACACCGCAGATGACAGTAATGGGGTTCAAACGACATCGGAAAAGTCTTCTGCGGATCAACAGATCCCTGTCAGCGGCCATGGCGCAGCGGCGAAGGATCAGGACGCTTTCTTCAGTGAACTGGAGGAAATTGCAAAGAAGGCTTCTCCTGCTATCAGTAAGGCAGCTGAGAAGGGGAAATCGGATACGGACGGTAAGAGTGAAGTCTCCGGTCATGAGCATGAGAAAAAACAATCCGGAAAAGTTTCAGCGGCTGATGATACGGAAATTGCTTCGGATACAGACAGTCAGCCGGAAACCGGTTCCGCTTCGATAACGGATTCTCTGAAATCGGATGCGTTGAAGGGAGCGGACAGTGATGCTTCCGAAACGGCAGAATCGGCGGAATCGTCGGCAAAAACGAAATCGTCAGATACTGATACGCCCAAAACCGATGCTGATACCGAACAGACCCAACGGAATCAGACCGTAACGAAAGATTCTGACAAAAAGCCTTCCCGGATTACGGCGGAAGAAGCGGCGGAACCGATTACCGAATCTATCTTCAATTATGAGAGGGGAGAGATTCCCGACAGACATGAG
>CACYCN010000325.1 GCA_902772895.1 uncultured Ruminococcus sp. | reverse complement strand
GAGGTTGACCCCGGTACTTATGAGATCACCGAGATAAGCGTTGCAAGGTATCAGTTTAAAGAAGGAAGCTTTACGGATATTGAAAACGTTCTCGAAGGCTCAACATTTGAAAACGGTAAGGCAAACTTTACTGTGAAAGCCGGCGGTCACGTTACCGTAAAATTTACGAATCAGCTGAAATACTATGATAAGTACAGCCATGTTAACTGTGCTGTCAATGACTTCAATGGTTATAAGGGTATCCGGGTAGAGTATAACGGCTCCCTGTCCGGTGGAAGCGCTCCGGCGACCATCTCCAAAACAGCGCTGGATGTTTACAAAATCATGAGCGACGGCAAAGAGCAAAAACTTGACCCGTCTAAAGAAGCGGATGCAGCGTTCATGAACCGTATTTCCTACACTTATGTAGAGAAGTCAAACGATGATACGAGATTCGGAACGGGTTCAGAGCCTGACTTCCGGGATAATTCTGAAAACCATCAGATCAGTATCAGTAATCCGTACCGCTATACGGATAGTGTTTACAGACTGAAAGCAACGGATTCCAACGGCTTTACCTGTGACTTTGATATCAGTTTTGTAGCAAAGAATCAGATCGATCAGCAATATGAAAAGACTGTTATCTTTACGGCGGATAGTGCGAATATGTCCTACTTTGTGGAGGATGGCGTAAGAACCTCACAGTATGCCCTTACGTTTACCATGATCAAGGATAGCAACAATCAAATTCAGGTCTATTGCGTGAAGCATAACGGCAAACTCGTTGCACAGGGAGAAGCTATTCCAACAGCAGTTAATTCCCTGATTTCGGCGCTGACGACAGGAGATACTCCGGTTCTGCAAGTCAATGAAGCTTTTGCTTATGACGCAAGCACTAATCCAGAGGGATTGATATTTGACTGTTGGTATGATGCTTTGTATAATCATTCTACTGTTCAGTATTCGGATTTTGTCGGTCAATTAACTACTAACGACACCTCTGGAGCAATCACTTACACGGCAAAGCTTAAAACAAATTCATAAACGATATCAATTTTTCAATTGTTATTCTCAGGAGCGAAGCAATGAAGAATCTTTTATAGTTTCTTCGCTTCGCTCAGGATAACAAGTCATGTATCGCTGCGAATGAAGTGAGTTATCCGACTCAAAGAAAATTCTATAATTTATTTTGTTATACCTCTCTGCCGCATCAACGTGCGGCAGGGGAGAGTATAGCATAAACTGTATTCTTCTTTCAATGCCCGAGACCGGACACTGAAAGAAATATACAGAAAATTGGTCAATACCAAAGAATGGAGGGCACAGCTTATGACAAATGAGCAAAAAATCCGAATGCGGAAGAAAAGTCTTATTTTGATCATCGTGGGCGTGGCCACTGCTTTGATGATTTTTATTGTTTTAGAAATGACACAGGCTTATCTGACAGACAGGGATGCTGTTCCCAATGTCATCACAGTGGGAAGCGTCCGCCTTGAAATCAGCGAGGGTAATTTTACAGATCATTCCGTTATCGCTGAAGGACAGAAAATGGAAAAAGCGCCTCAGATCATCAACACCGGTCATAATGACGAATATGTATTTTTTCAGATAGCCGTACCGAAAGGAAATGTAACACTGCTTTATGAAAGTAATGTTCAGGACCATAATGAAGGAACGCCGGTAGGTGAGCAGTCGGTGAGTGAATTATTCAAGCTACTTGCTTCTGCCACGGAGGAAAGACCCACTTCGGATGTATCCATCGATGATAATACCCAAAAGATAGTGTTCCAATATCATAACGGTGATTCCACGAGTGATTCTAAACGGGCAGGCTGGATTCTGCTGAATTCGAATGATACCGGTGACGACTATAATTATTATGTTTTCGGCTACAATAAAAAGCTGATTGCCGGAAATGATACGGCAACCAATACCACCATTCCTCTGTTTGATGAGATTCAGCTCAAGAGCTTTATTGAGGAGGAGATGACAGGAGATGGCGCTGGTGTAAAGGTAGATGTCACAGCCTATGGTATCCAGACAGATGAACTTGGGATAGACGGGCTGGGGGACTATCTTGACGAAACGAAACTGAATGCTATCTGGAAGATACTTGTGGGAAAGCAGGTGAATGATGATAATGGCACGTAACAAAAAGCTTCTTTTCCTCTTCTTATGCACAATTGCAGCATTCCTGCTTTGCGTTGGCGTGACACTGGCATACCTGGGAACAACGCAGATCAAGGAAAATAATGTTACCATCGGCAAGGACAATGCGGTTGTCACAGAGTCAAACTGGACCAAGCCTGAAACACAGCAGATGGAAAATTCAACTGATAAATCCGTAGCCGTAACGAACACCGGTACCGTTCCCTGTTTTATCAGAGTTTATATGGATTTTTCTGACAGCAAGGTGGCAAAGCTGGCAAAGGTTAAGGGTGCGGATGGCAATGATCATTCATGGGATGACTTCAAAACAGAACTGGTAAAAGATACAAATACATATTCTGAAAAATGGAAGTATGTTATTTCTGCTTCAAACGATAACCTTAACGGATACTTTTATTATACAGAAGCAGTTGACCCGAATGGCAGGACAACGGAACTGATCAAGGCGGTTATGACCGATTATAATGGGAATAATAATGACGACAGTAATATTGATAAAATCAGAGCCTATGACATCATCGTATACAGCGAAACAGTTCAGACGATCGACACAGACGGTACGGACTATGGTACCGGAAACGACTGGTATACCGCATGGGACAAATTTCTGAAATAAATCATGATATCATCCGCAAAACGCTCCTTTTATGATTTTATAGCAGTTTCGGAAGATAGGCGGCAGGCTGCCGCACCCGATTTTGCATTGCGGGCAGGAAAATAATCATTCGTCCGCCTCATGCCACTTGCGTGACGCTCCGGTTATGGCATCCCACGTCTCAAATACTAAAAATTTTCTGGTCTGATCATATTTCTCTGATGAAAACTCCACCGTACCCGGTCTTTCCGGGAAACGGTGGAGTTTTTTTGCCAATGTCTGATTGGTAAGGCTCAGAACTCCCCGCTGTAAAGACAGATGCTGATGCAAAGCAGAATGAAAGCATGGATTCTATGTGTACTTGAAAGAAACCAAGGAAACTAATTTCAAATATTTGGTTATGCTTTATGCTGGTTACTATCATTATTATTTCAATACGTTTTTTTCGAAAGGGGGTTTGGGGGGAAACCTTTGGTTTTCTAAACAAAGGTTTCTCTCCAAGTAAACTTGCCGGACAAAAATGATTGGTATGGAAAGAAACTTGACACCATTGGGTTTGTGGGATAAAATATTAGATAGAAAACAATCAAAAAGGAGGGAAATTATGGACAAAAAGATAGGTGTTTCCGGTCTGATCCATTCATCTGTTAATTTTTCCATGCAGCAGAATTATGTTCCCGTGATCCGGTCAGTGACGATTCGTAACGAATCGGAGGAACGTCTGACCGATTTGACACTCAGGATCCGCTTTGAACCTGAATTTGCTAAAACATATACTTATGACATTTCTGCCATTGCAGCCGGAGAATCGGTGGAGATCAGTCCGGTGAAGATCATTCTGTCAACGGAGTTTCTGTTTTCATTGACGGAAAAGATGGTCGGAATTATCACGATTGAAGTGTTTAAAAAAGAGGAAAAATTATTTGGCTATGATTCCGAAATAGAACTTCTGGCATACGATCAATGGAGCGGATTACGGATCATGCCGGAACTGATTGCCGCATTTGTTACCCCGAACCATCCGAGAATTTCTGAGATTCTCTCTAAAGCAGGAGGTTATCTGAAACTCTGGACAGGTTCTCCTTCGTTTACGGGATATCAGACGAAAAATCCCGATAATGTAAAAAAACAGATGGCAGCTATTTATGCGGCGTTGCAGTCACTCAATATCGCCTATTGTAATCCACTGGCAAGCTATGAGGAGTCAGGTCAGAGAATCAGGCTGTCTCATGAGGTGATTGAACAGAAACTCGGTACCTGTCTTGACCTGTCAGTCTTATATGCTTCCTGTCTGGAAGCCGCAGGTCTTTTCCCGTTGATTGCCTTCCAACAGGGACACGCTTACGGCGGATGTCTGCTGAATGAAGAAACATTTGCTGACTGTATGGTGGACGATATCTCGGCATTTGAAAAACGAATCGTCAAGGGCAGTGAGGAACTGTTGTTCGTGGAGTGTACCGACTTTACCGCAGGAAAAAATATTGATTTTGACAGAGCGGTCAGACACGGCTGCGCCCATATCGGAGAGATGGCGGTATTTGAGGGCGTTATGGATATACAGCGGTGCAGAGGAAGCGGCATCCGACCTATTCCTCTCAGACTGGAACAGGCAAGAGGCTATGCCGATAACGAAGATCAGGAAATCGAATTTGGAAATATCAGCGTCAGGGAACCGAAAAAACTGGAACTCATTCAGACGGATGATCTCGGCGCAGCGGAAGAAAAGCTGACAAAACAACGAATCTGGGAAAGAAAACTTCTTGATTTCAGTCTGCGGAATTCCCTTCTGAATTTCAGACCCGGTAAGAATTCGCTTCAGCTCATGGCATCGGATCTCGGGAAGCTGGAAGATGAGTTATCCAACGGGAAAAATATCAGTGTCATGGAGGTTCCCTCAGAATGGGCGGGTTCTCTGAAAAGTATCAAAATGTACGAGATCGAAAACGACAAAGAGTTGATCGATCATATCTTTACGCAGGAAATCAAAAGTGACAGAATCAGAACATTTATTCCGCAGGAGGAACTGACGGTTCAGTTAAAAAATATGTATCGCTCGGCAAAAGTCAGCATGGAAGAAAACGGTACCAATACCATGTTTCTTGCTCTTGGATTTTTACGGTGGTTCGAGAGCGATATCTCCGAAAAGCCACGGTATGCTCCGGTGGTTCTGGTTCCGGTCGAAATCGTAAGGAATCTCAGAAAAGGCGGCTATGTGATCCGCAGCCGTCAGGAAGAAGCCCGGATCAATACAACCTTGCTGGAATACCTCAGACAGATCTTTTCGATCCAGATCAGCGGACTGGAACCCCTTCCTGAAGATGAACACGGTCTGGATGTTCCTCTGATCTTCCATACCGTCAGACAGGCAATTATGGGGAAGAGTCGCTGGAATCTTGAGAATATGGCTTTTATCGGACTGTTCTCCTTCGGTCAGTTCGTGATGTGGAATGATATCAAAAGCCGTTCCGAAGAACTGAAACAAAATAAAGTGGTATCTTATCTGATGGACGGAACCATGAACTGGCAGGATCCGGAACTGTCATTTGACGAAAATACGGTGGAATCCGTAATCAGACCTGCGGAATTAGCGGTTCCGTTGAGCGCTGACTCTTCACAGTTAGTTGCCGTTGCCGCTGCCGCGCAAGGACATAGTTTTGTACTTCACGGACCGCCCGGTACCGGAAAATCCCAGACGATTACCAATATGATCGCCAATGCGCTCTATCACGGGAAAACGGTCTTGTTTGCCGCAGAGAAAATGGCAGCTCTGAGTGTTGTACAAAAAAGACTTGCCAATATCGGACTGGATCCGTTCTGTCTGGAACTCCATTCCAATAAAACAAGTAAATCGGTTGTTCTGTCACAGCTGAATCAGGCGCTTGAAGTCGGAAGAATCAAGCCGCCGGAAAATTATGAAGCTGCTGCCAATCAGCTATTTCAGATCAGACAGGAATTCGGCAATACGATTGCGGCATTGCATCAGAAACGGGAATATGGGTATTCCGTATATGAAGCAATCGAAAAATATGAGGAATGTTCACGCTATAAAGGCAGTCTCCGTCTGGACAGACAATTTACCGATAGCTTCTCAGAGGAAAACGTGCATGTCTGCCGTGAATCCGTCAGGAAATTTGCGCTGTCCGCCGCAGAAACAGGCGCTTATGCTCTTCATCCGTGGAAGGGCTGTGAGCTTTCGGATTATTCCTTTGAACTGAAAGACGAACTGGAAAGAGAACTGCGGGAAACATTGTATCTCGCCGATCAAGCCAAAAATGCGGCAGAAATCCTTGCAGGGTCGCTGGGAATCGAGGAACGTTCCCGTCAGATGCTGCAAGAACTTTCGGCAATGGCACGTTCCGCAGAAGAAAACAGGGGCGCTCTGTTGATCCCTGTCATTGTTTCGATGGATAACGGAGAAGTGATTGCGCAAAGAATCAGTGACTGCTGTGCGGCAGGTGAGGAATATCAGGGAAAATTTGCCGCTCTTCTGTCAGAGTTTGACGAAAGTGTACTGGAATATAACGTCACTGACGCTGCCATGAGACTCAGACAGGCACAGTCAGGATGGTTTCTTTCGAAAATGATAGGCGTCAATAAACTTGTCAAAGAATTGAAACTCTATGCCAGAAATCCTTCTGCGATCAGAAATGACGATCTCCCACAACATTATGACAAAATCAAGCAAATCATCACTCTCAGACAGCGTATTACGGAAAGAAATGCCGAAATGTCACAGTATCTGGGCAGTGTTTTCATGGGACTGCAGACGGATTGGGGAAGTCTCAGAAGAGCCGTTGATCATTCTCTTGCTGTCAGGAAAGCGGTGGAGAGCGCAGACTATCACAGAAAAATCAAATACAGAAACAACATTGTGTATCTTGTCAATGACAATACGGCAAGAGCTGCCGGAAAAGATATCATTGCTTTTCTGACCAAACAGAATGCTCTTTCCGAGAAATATGCCATCTCTCAGGAAATGCCGTCTGACGGCAGAAAAAATCATATAGAAGCATACAGTGAAAGACTGTCCGGATATGTTTCTCATATCTCGCTGTTAAAGTCATGGACTTCCCTGCAGGAGGAAAGAAAAAAGCTTGGTGCCTGTGGACTGCAGACCGTATATGACGCCTGGCAGCAGGGAAAGCTTAAAGACAATGAACTTTCCGACGCATGGGAAGCGGATCTCAATTATGCGCTGATCCTGAAAACCCTTAGAAACGATCCGGTTTTACATCACTTCCGTGGGGCTCGTTTTGAGGATACCATCCATCAATATCAGGCGCTGACCGATCAGTTCAGAATGCTCACCATCAATGAACTTGTCGCAAAATTATCTTCCAATATTCCTGCCGGTAATGCGGCAGGCACGGCTTCCTCTGAAATCGGAATTCTGAAAAAAGCTATTAAAAGCGGCGGCAGAATGATTTCTATCAGAAATCTGTTTGATAAGATTCCGAATCTTCTCAGAAAAATCTGTCCGTGTATGCTGATGAGTCCCATATCGGTGGCGCAATATATTGATCCGTCATTCCCGAAATTTGATCTTGTGATATTTGACGAAGCGTCTCAGCTGCCTACCAGTGAAGCTGTCGGAACGATTGCAAGAGGCGAGAATGTCATCGTGGTAGGTGACCCCAATCAGCTCCCGCCGACTAACTTTTTCAATACCTCCCATGTTGACGAAGACAATATGGAAATGGAAGATCTGGAAAGTCTGCTGGATGACTGTCTGTCTATCTCCATGCCGCAGATGTATCTGAAATGGCACTACAGATCCCGTCATGAGAGTCTGATCGCATTCAGTAATATGAAATACTATGATAATAAACTGTTTACTTTCCCGTCAACCAGCGACTTACAGTCTGCTGTCAGATTCGTGCCCGTTGAAGGAAGCTATGATAAGGGTCGTACCAAACAGAACAGAGCGGAAGCCGAATGTGTGGTCAATGAGATCATCAGCAGGCTGCGAAGCGGCAGTACGGACAGTATCGGTGTTGTCACTTTCAGCTCTGTACAGCAAAATCTGATTGACGATATGCTTTCCGAAGCGTTTGTCAGGTATCCCGAACTGGAAGATATCGACAGGGCTTCCGCCGAACCGGTGTTTATCAAGAACCTTGAAAATGTTCAGGGTGATGAAAGAGATATCATCCTGTTTTCGGTAGGTTACGGTCCGGATAAACAGGGAAGGGTTTCTATGAACTTCGGTCCGCTGAACCGTGACGGCGGTTGGCGAAGACTCAATGTCGCCGTTTCAAGAGCCAGAAAAGAAATGATTATTTATTCGACCCTCAGACCCGAACAGATCGATCTTTCCAGAACCCGTTCGGAAGGCGTCGCCGGTCTGAAGGCGTTCCTGGAATTCGCTCAGCGGGGAAGAAGCGTCCTTGCCGCAAAAGCAGGCGCGGTTGTCAGAGAAACGGATCCGCTTGTCAGACAGATCGCCGCTGAACTTGAAAACATCGGCTTTTCCGTCAGAACCGATATCGGCTGTTCGGAATACAGAATCGATCTCGGTATCACAGACCCCGATGATCCTGAAAAATATCTGCTTGGCATTATGCTTGACGGAAGCAATAGCGCCGGTTCTACGGCTACGGACAGATTTATTTTACAGCCGTCCGTATTAAGCGGTCTGGGGTGGCATATCCTTCGGGTCTGGACACTCGAATGGCTGGACGACAGAAATAAAGTTCTGGAGATGATCCGCAGCGAGATAGACCGATGCAGAGAAATCAAAAATGAAAGTCAACCTGTACCGGCTGCTGACAACAGAGTGGAAATTGAAAAACTCTATGAACAGAAAGATCAGACATATCGTTCGTCAGGCGCAAAATATCAGTCCTGTTCCCTGAATACTTTAGGAACGGTTGACGACTTTCATTCTGCCATGTCCGACAAAATCATTCTCACTTCCTTCCGCAAGATCATCGAAACGGAGGCGCCGATCAGCCGGAAAGCGCTTTACAGAAAGGTTCTTTCCGCCTGGAATATCAATCGTCTGGGCGGAAAAGCGGAATCCCGTCTGGATCAGATGCTCATGAGTCTGGCGCTTACGACAACCAATGACGGCAGTAATGTGTTTTATTGGCGGAAGGATCAGATCCCTGATGAATATGCCGTCTATAGAACCGAGGATACTCTCGGTTCAAAACGAAGTATGGATGAGATTTCTTCCTATGAAATTGCCAATGCGATCAGGGAGGTCCTTGAAGAACAGATCAGTCTTTTGAGAAAGGACCTTATCAAAGAGACCGCTAAAAAATTCGGCTATACAAGATTGGGCGCTGTTATTGAAAATACCATTGACCATGCCATCGACCGTGCCAAGGACAGAGAACTGATCAGTGAAGATGATTCGGGAAAATTCATTCTCATCGGATAACAGCCGCAATGTCTTTGCACTTTGCTGTCTGACATCATAGAATTGTCAAAAATGAAAACGCCGGATAGGTATGAGCCTGTCCGGCATTTTTATCCGGCAGGAGGAATGAACGTTGTCCGGGGAGAGTTTTCTCTGCCCAAAGTTTGTGGAATGATTACGACAAAACGGGTTTCAGCGGTTTGAAAAATTTGTTTGACAAAGTGAAACAACAATGCTATACTGGTAATACAATGTTTGCCAGGGAAAAACGGCAAACGGGAAAGGAGTACGAATATGGAGATTGAGGTAATTTTCGGCTAACTGAATATCGGCACGTCTTTCAGTGCAAGGGGAATGTTGCCCCTTTTGTTGTCGTGCCCATAAAGGAACCTTTCGTGATTTTCGACTGATTTGACAGCACACTCGGAAAGGGTGTGCTTTTTATATGTTGTTCAGCCGCAGAAATCCCATGAGGGTTGCTTTCTGCGGCATTTTTGCGTCCATTTTCAGTTAGCCGGTCAACCCGATCGGACGTTAACCCATTAACCGATTGTATTAACTGATTTTGGAGGAACAGACAATGAATATCAAAGATTACGGATGGAATGAAACCATGAATTCTGACAGCAACAGCGGTACACCTGCAAGAATTATGGCGGTTCATAAAGGGCGTTTCGAAATCGTTTCGGACTTTGGTGAGGGTTTTGCACGGGTGAAGGGCAGAGAGTATTATTTTGAAGGCGAGACATTTCCGACGGTAGGCGACTTTGTGCTGATCGATTACAATAAGGACGGCGACAGCCGTATCCTGAAAACCCTGCAGCGGAAAACCTACTTTTCCCGCCGTGACCCCGACAAGGGCAGAGGAGAGCAGGCAGTCGCCGCCAATTTTGATTATGTTTTTATCATGCAGTCGCTGAATCACGATTTTAATCCTAAACGGTTAGAGCGATACCTGACAGCTGCCCGTCAGTCGAAAGCCGAACCGGTTATTGTATTGACAAAAGCGGATCTGACAGACGATTATCTGCCCTATATTCTTGCCGCAAGCAGTGTGGCGGAGGGTGTAAAACTCTGTATTGTCAGCGCGGCAACAGGCTATGGCATGAACGAACTGTCGCCGTATCTGCAGAGAGGAAAAACACTTGTTTTCTTAGGTTCATCGGGAGTCGGGAAATCAAGCCTTGTCAACGCACTTGCCGGCGAGAAGATCATGAATGTCAATGGCATCCGGGAGGATGACAGTAAGGGCAGACATACTACGACCCATCGTGAACTGATCATGCTGCCCAACGGTGTCATGGTTATCGATACCCCCGGTATGCGGGAACTTGGTATGTGGGATGTCACCGAAGGTCTGGGCGATGCGTTTTCCGAAGTGGAAGCCCTTGCCCGGAAGTGCAGATTCCGGGATTGCAGCCACCGGACAGAACCGGGCTGCGCCGTACTCGAAGCGATCCGCAGCGGAAAACTGGAGGAAAGCCGTCTGGAAAGCTATCGAAAAATCAAAACCGAAGCCAGATACACTCATCATGCAGCGGATTATCGCAGACAAAAAGAACAGTTTTTTAAGAGTATCGTCATCAGTGAAAGAAAAAAGAAAAAGGATTTGTATTGATGCGGCGGAAAAGTCTGACGGTATCATGGTGATGAGAAGTGAAAATAGGAAAGAGGGATGGAAACCATGATCTATGCGGAACATCTGAGAAAAGAATTTAAAAAGACAGTCAAGAGTCCCGGTCTGAAAGGAAGTTTCAAGGCACTCTTCAGACCTAAAAAAGAAATCGTAGTGGCGGCAGAGGATATCAGTTTTCACGTTCCGGAAGGGGAAATCCTTGGATTTATCGGCCCGAACGGCGCCGGAAAATCAACAGTTATCAAGATGCTGACGGGAATCCTGACGCCGACAAGCGGGTTCTGCCGTATCAACGGAAAAATCCCGCAGAATGACCGGAAAAAATATGTCAGAGAAATCGGGGCGGTTTTCGGACAGAGAACACAACTCTGGTGGGATCTTCCGTTACAGGAAACCTATCTGGTGTTGAAAGAAATCTATGAAGTGGATGATGACCGGTTCCAGAAAAGAATGGCTTTTCTGAATGAAGTGCTTGAACTGGAAAGCTTTATCAAGTCGCCTGTCAGAACGCTTTCGCTCGGTCAGAGAATGAGAGCGGATATTGCTGCGTCCATGCTTCACAGTCCCAAGGTGCTGTTTCTGGATGAACCGACCATCGGACTGGATGTGGTTGTCAAGGATAATATCCGGCAGGCTATCATGAAAATCAATAAGGAAGAGAAAACTACCGTTATTCTTACCACACATGATATCAGTGATATCGAATTGCTTTGTGACAGAATCGTCATGATCGATAAGGGAAAAAATGTTTATGACGGTTCGCTTCGGGAATTGCGTGAAAATTTCGGTCAGTCGAGAGAATTGATCTTTGAAACGGATCCTTCGGCGACACTGACGACAGATCAGTTCCGGAATGGTCTGAATCTGAAAGGAAACGATCTGGTTATTGAACGGGAAAAGAATACTTTTAAGGTCAGATTCAACAGCGCTAAAATTCCTGTCGGTAAAATGCTTAGTTATACGCTCTCTCTTACGAAAGTCAAGGATATCTCCGTCAAGGACGCCGACATCGAGGAAATTATCCGTAACCTCTACAGACAGGGGGAATTCATGGATGAATAAGATGATGAGACGATATGTTCCGTTCATGAAAGCCGGAATTCAGACACTGATTACCTATCGGCTGAATTTTTTAGGGTTTGTGATCGGTGGACTGATCTATTGTTTTGTTATGTTCTATTTATGGCGGTCAGTTTTTGAATCAAACGGGGGAGGGATGTTTCTCGGATTTTCGATGACGGATATGGTTATCTTCTTATTCCTGTCCAATACGACCGGTCAGCTGATATTCAGTTCCGTGGGTGAGCAGATCGGTGAAGAGATCCGGGACGGCAGTATCACCATGAGATTACTCAAACCGGTGAATACAGACCTGAGTTATCTGTTTGCCGAACTGGGCGAAGTGCTGATGAAAGTAATCGTCCTGCTGATTCCGATGGTACTGGGACTGGAAATCTATCGGTTCTGCGTCACCGGAACGCTGGTTTTCAATCCCGTCAATTTTCTGTGGTATCTGTTAAGCGCGGCCCTTGCCTATCTCATTTCATTCCGGGTCAATTTATGTTTCGGATTCATTGCCTTTTATGTCAAGAATCTGTGGGGCATCGGGATTCTGAAAAACAGTGTCATCGGTTTTTTATCCGGTTCCCTGATACCGCTTGCCTTTATGCCGGAAGGATTGCGGGTATGTCTGGAATATCTGCCCTTTGCCTCCATGAACTATACCCCTGTCATGCTTTATATGGGAAAATACGCCGCATGGGAGATTCTGTTCCGTATCGGATTGCAGATCGTCTGGGCATTACTGTTATTTGGCCTTTCCAAACTGATCTGGTTCGGGGCAATCAAAAAACTTTGCATACAAGGAGGATGATTCGATGAGACGCATCTGGAAAATTTACAGACTGCTGGCGGCGCAGAATCTGAAACGTCTGATGGAATACAGAGCTGACTTTCTGACAGGCGCCGTCAGTTTTCTGATTGATCAGGCAGTAGGCATTGCGTTTATCTTTATCATATTTACGCAGATTCCGCAGCTTGCCGGTTTTACGTTTGAGCAGGTACTCTTTATCTATGGCTTTTCCCAGATCCCCAAGGGACTGGATCATCTGTTGTCGGATAACCTATGGTGTGTCGGATATTTCATTGTCCGGAAAGGCGACTTCGATAAATATCTGATACGACCGATCAATCCGTTATTTCACGTCATCGCCGAAACTTTTCAGATCGATGCGATGGGGGAACTGATTGTAGGAATCGGACTATTGATTTATGCTTCGCCCAATGCGGGACTTCATATCAGTGTATGGACGGTTCTTTTATCTATCATTGCGGTTCCGTTTGCGGCGCTGATCTATACTTCACTGAAAATTATGACGGCAGCCCTTGCTTTCTGGATCAAGAGCAGCGGCTTTATTATCCAGATGGTTTATGGAATGAATGAGTTCGCCAAATATCCCACTACCATTTACAGTCTGCCCGTCAGAATATTGGTTACCTATATCATTCCCTTTGCCTTTACCGGCTATTATCTGTCGTTATATTTGCTCACAGGCAGCGATCCATGGTTCAGTATCGGCGGTGTGATCCTGGTATCCTGCGTCTTATTTGCGATTTCGCTTTTCGTCTGGAAAAAGGGTATCTCGGCATACGAGAGCGCCGGCGCATAGATCATTGGCAATACAGCAGGAATCTGACCGGAAGTCATAAACAGCGCCTCCAAGCAGCCGAACATCCGGAAAGAGATCTGTGCTGTCAGAAAGAATGGATTCAGAGAGGAGTCAGATCAATGGATGAGAATCAGAATTATTTAGAAGACTACTATAACAATTATCATGAAGAAGGACGTCTGTCAGACAGCCGTGTCGGAAGAATTGAGTATCTTACCACACGCAGATATCTGGACCCGCTGCTGACGAAGGATTGTAAAATCGCCGAAATCGGAGCCGGAACGGGCAGATACAGTGTGACCCTTGCCCAGGAAGGATATGATGTGACAGCCGTTGAACTGGTGAAGCATAATCTGGAGCTGCTGGGAAAGAAACTGACAGGCAGAGAAACGATCCGGACAATTCTTGGCAATGCCCTTGATTTATCTATGTTAGCCGATCATACCTTTGATATTACCCTGTTATTGGGACCGATGTATCATCTCTATACGCAGGAAGATAAGGAAACCGCCCTTCGGGAAGCGGTCAGAATTACGAAACCGGGCGGATATATTCTGGTAGCATATTGTATGAATGAAGCTACCGTGATTCAATATGTATTCGGCTGCAATAAACTCAGAGAAGTCATGGATCTGCATATGTTGACAGACGACTGGAAATGTATCAGCGAACCCAGGGATCT